>JBJTIQ010000248.1:0-23546 GCA_046095085.1 Actinomycetota bacterium
CGGTGAACCACAGTGCGAGCTCGATGGCGCCAAGTTGCAGGTCGGTCGTGCCGGCTCGGCCACCGTGCGGCTCGAGGGCCGTCGTACCGAGGGTGATGTCGCAGAGGTAGCACAGCGTCATGGCACTGGTCAGAGCGTCGCTGGGTATCGGAGGGACAACACGCATCCACGCCGGCCGATACTGCGCTGCCTCGTCGCCTCGTGCTGGGTCAGGCCCAGCGACGCGTATCTCGACCAACGCCTCTGCCGGATATCCGAGGGCGTCGAAGTCGGCGTCCGGAGGCACGACGCTGGGGTCGAGGATGCGCTCGACGGGCGGAAGATCCTCAGGCGACGTGATGGGAGGACGGGAGAAGTGGTGCTCAGGACCCTCACCCGGTTGTCCAAACAGCACCATGGCCGTATCTCGATGCCGCCCGTCTTGATTGACGCGGACCATCCTGGCCGCCGTGGTCTTGCCATCCTTGATGCGGATGACCTCGTAGTCGATCGGTACGTTCGACTTGACGGGCGCATGGAAGTAGATGCTCGTTGACCACGGATCCATGCCGTCGGGTGCTGTCAGGGCCGCCGCGTGAAGGGACTGGGCAGCCAGTTGACCTCCGAACGCCCGACCCGGCCACCCTGGATAGCACCTGCCGCTGAAGTGATCGTCTCCTTCTGGGACCACCTGGAAACGTCGGAGGAAATCCTCGGTTCGCGCGTCCGCCATCGCGGCAGACTACGACGTCAGCGCGGGCTCTGGGCTCTCCTGCACCGTCTGCGGGGCGACCGGCCGAGGGGACGTACGTCGCGACTGGGGCTGCACGAAGCCGCGCACGAGTAGGGCGAGCACGATGAGGCTCGTCGCGGCGATCAGAAGCCCGATCGACCAGGCAGCGAGGGCATCGGTACCGGCCATCACGTAGTGGGCCGTGGCGACCGGCCACGCGGTGTAGGCGATGACGTGCGTACGCCGGAACCATGCGTTGCCGGCCTTGCCGAGCCGAGTGCGCAGTCGCCCCATGACGGAGACGGGGATGAGCATCCAGAAGGCAGCGGCGCCGAGACCGACCGCGAGTGGCTGCCAGGGTGAGATGAAGGGGACAAGGATCTGGGCTCTCTCGACGTCCTGAGTCGGCACGGTATGGGTGTCATCGGAGGTCTGCGAGGATGGCATGCGTGTCGGATTCGTTCGGTGGAGTGCCGCGGGAGGTCATCGTGATCCCGCAGGCCGCCGACCAGGCATCGCCAGGCCTCCTCGGGGCACTTCGCGGGGCCGCTGAAGCGGCCGCCCAGGTCGCGATGGCGATGGGCGAGGTTGCCCAAAGCGCGGTCGTTGCGATCGCCGGACCGCCGACCAATGCGGTCCTCGACCGGGTGGTGCCCGCAGTCACCGACGCGATCCTGCAGCGCCTCAACATCACCGGGATAGTGATCGAGCGAGTAGACCTCCGCGTCATCGTCGTGACAGTTCTCGATCGCCTTGACCTCACCGATGTCGTGATCGGACGCGTCGACCTCGCCAGGGTCGTCGACGCTGCTCTCGATGAGGTAGACCTCACGCAGATCGTCCTGGAGCGTGTCGATCTCCAGCGCATCGTCGCCAACGTCGAACTCGATCCAATCCTCGATCGCGTCCCGATCGTCGAGCTTGCCGATTACGTCATCGAGCAGGTCGACCTTCCGCAGATCATTCGACAGTCGACCGGCGGCGTCGCAGCAGATGCCATCGACGCGGCTCGCATGGCCTCCTACCGCACCGACGTCGGCGTCGCGAGATTCGTCGATCGCCTCGTCTTCCGTCGCCGTCGTGCTCTCGATGCGCCGGGTGATCCCGAGTCGCTCGCGGATGAGGAGTCCACGCCATGACCACATTCGGCGAGTGGCGCCGGGGTGAGGGCCGGGATGCGTCGGCGACCGAACTCGCTCTCCCCGAAGCTGCGCGCCTCTTCCAGGGCGAGCGCGCCGGCTTCCCGACGCGACTCACCGCCTGCATGATCGATCTCGCCCTGATCGCCGCGGTGATGTTCGTCATCTGGCTGGGCATCAGCATTGTCCAGTTGATCTTCTCTCCGGGAGTCGACGTACAGCCGCCGACGATCGGGCAGCTCGTTGTCTGGGGCTATCTGCTGGCGATCGTCTGCTGGACGGGCGCGTGGGCCACGACTGGTCGATCGCTGGGCGCATGGGCGATGGGCGTGCGCGTCGTCAATCGCAAGGGCGAGAAGCTGTCCTGGCCGATGTCGTTCCTGCGCGCCATCTTCTGCGTGACGTTCCCCATCGGCCTCGTGTGGGCGCTCTTCAGCAAGCGCAATCGCTCGCTCCAGGACATCGCGCTGCGCACGATCGTGATCTACGACTGGTACGTCGGGCACCCCGAAGAAGCCATGCGTCCCCGCGAGAGTGCCTAGCGGGCGTCGTCCGTCACGTCGGCGACAATCGGCTCGTACGATGCAATGAGAGCATCAGCGTCGAGCGCGACGACGGTGCCGGCGAGCCCGGTGCCCAGCGTGATCTCCCGGCCGCGGATGCGCTCGTCGGCCACGACGGGCAGGGCCAGGCCCAGGGGCGAGATCGTCCCTCGCGCATAGCCCGTCGCCGCACGAGCCTCGTCCGCGTCCGGCAGCGCGATGCGGTTGACGCCGAGTACCGCACGCAGTTTCTTCCACGACAGGCTGCGGTCGCCCGGCACGAGGACCAGGACGTAATCGCCCTCTCCGCGGCGTACGACGAGTGTCTTGACCACCGCCTCCTCGGGGACGCCGCACGCGGCTGCCGCCTCGGCCAATGAGGTGACGTGACCGGGATGAATGATGCGAAAGGCCAGGCCCCGCTGCTTGGCGGCCATGACCCCGGGTGCTTCGCTCACGGGGGAGACGTTACGGCGAGGCTCGACCACACCGCGAGTGTGCGGTAGCGCGCACGATATGCGGCTCTAGCGGGGCCGGTCGCGCACACTCGGCGCTGCCGGGCCATCGACGGTCGTGTGAGCGGGTGACCGGGATCGAACCGGCACCACCAGCTTGGAAGGCTGGGGCTCTACCATTGAGCTACACCCGCGTGAATGCACCGCTAGGTTATCGCTCCCCGTCTCGGCGCATCGTGGCGCAGGCCTAGACTTGGCGGGCTCGGTACGCCGGGCGGCGGGGTGTGGCGCAGCTTGGTAGCGCGCCTGCTTTGGGAGCAGGAGGCCCCCGGTTCAAATCCGGGTACCCCGACAGTAGGAGCGGAACTACCGGCCCGCCGGGTCGCCCGACAGGGACGGCTCTACCGGCCCGCCGGGTCGCCCGGACTCGCCCACACCACCGTCCGTAGGGGCAAGTAGTCTTGCGCGGCCCCCTCGAACCGCAGGAGTTGATGTGAAGAGCACCGCCGAGACCCTGTCGCCGACCCGGGTCAAACTCACCGTCGAGGTGCCCTTCGACGAGCTCCAGCCAAGCCTGGATGCCGCCTACAAGACCATCGCAGCTCAGATCAACATCCCCGGATTCCGCAAGGGCAAGGTGCCCGCCCGCGTGATCGACCAGCGCGTCGGGCGCACCGCCGTGCTCGAAGAGGCCGTCAACGACGTGCTACCGAAGGCCTACGAAGAGGCGCTGCGGCAAAACGACGTCACGCCCCTCGGGCGACCCGACGTAGAGATCACCGAGATCCAAGACGGCCAGACCGTCACCTTCACCGCCGAGGTCGACACCCGGCCGGAGTTCGACCTGCCCGATTACGCCGGCATCTCGGTCACGGTCGATGACGCCGAGGTCACCGACGACGACGTCGAGGAGCAGCTCACGGCGCTGCGCGGCCGTTTCGCCAGTCTCGTGCCGGTTGAGCGGGCGGCTGCCGATGGCGACGTACTCCTCGTGGACATCTCCGGTGCGCAGGCTGATGGCACCGCCGTCGACGACCTCAGCGGCAACGCCCTCTCCTACGAACTCGGCACCGACGGCATGCTCCCCGGATTCGACGAAGCCGTGCGCGGCGCGAGTGCTGGCGAACGCCGCACGTTCGAATTCACCCCGGAGGTGGGCGAATTCGCCGGCAGCCCTCTCACGGTGACCGCCACTGTCTCCACGGTGCGCGAGCGCTCACTTCCCGAGGCCGACGACTCCTTCGCCCAGATGGCGTCCGAGTTCGACACCATCGGTGAGCTGCGCGGCGACGTCGAGGCTCGCCTGGCCAAGATCCGCGTGCTCGAGCAGGGCCTCCAGGCTCGCGGCAAGGTCCACGAGGCGCTCCTCTAGCTCGTCGACTTCCCGGTGCCCGACGGCGTCATCCGCGCCGAGGTGGACGACCACTTCGCCGATGGCCACGCGGGCGATGACGAGCACCGGGCAGAGGTGGAGCGCAACGCTCGCAACGGCCTCAAGAGCCAACTCATCCTCGACCGCATCGCCGAGGCCGAAAACGTCGCGGTTGGCGAGTCCGAGCTCTCCGCGTGGCTCCTGCAAAATGCCCCGCGCTACGGCATGGCCCCCGACGCGTTTGCGCAGGCCCTCGTGCAGGCGGGGCAGCTGCCCATGGCGATCTCCGACATCCGTCGAAGCAAGGCCCTCGCGGTCGTCACCCAGAAGGCGAAGGTCTTCGATGCATCGGGGCGCCCGGTCGACCTGGAAGCCCTTGACGCCGATCTGCGAGCGGCAGAGGCGGCGGGCGAGGTCGAGGTCATCGAGGACTAGCCCGATTTGAGCCGTGGGCGAACACCCGCGGGGCCGGGACTATCCCGCGGGCCGTCAGCGTTAGGGTCGGCAAGGCGGGTGCTCGGCGCCCGTGGCCATCGTGAGAGGAGTGCGCGTGAGCGCGGATAGCTACGTCGACCTGCGAACCGGCGGACCGAGCATGGCCGGATTCGGCGACATGCTCGATGAGCGCCTACTGCGCGAGCGCATCGTGTGGCTCGAGGGCGAGGTGCGCGACGAAAACTCCAATCGCATCGCCAAGCAGCTCCAGGTGCTGGCGGCCGAGGACCCCGACAAGGACATCACGCTCTACATCAACTCACCCGGCGGATCCATCACAGCGGGCATGGTCATCTACGACACCATGCAGTTGATCCCCAATGACGTCACGACTATCGCGATGGGCCTCGCGGCGAGCATGGGCCAGTTCCTCCTGTGCGCCGGCGCAGCGGGCAAGCGCTATGCCACGCCCAACACGCGAATCATGATGCACCAGCCGCTGGGCGGTATCGGCGGCACGGCGTCCGACATCAAGATTCAGGCGGAGCAGATGCTCTTCATCAAGAAGCGCATGGCTCAGCTCATCGCCGAGCACTCCGGCCACACGATCGAGGAGATCGAGGCTGACTCCGATCGTGACCGCTGGTTCACGGCCGAGGAGGCTCGCGACTACCGCCTCATCGATCACGTCTACTCCACCGCGGCTGATGCTCCGGGGAGCAAGTCATGACCCGTTCGCCCCGGACCGAAGGAGAACTCATGCGCACCCAGTCGGGCCTGTCGGTGCCCTCGGCCCGCTACATCGTCCCGGAATTCCGCGAGCGGGTCGCCAACGGCGAGCGGGTGCACAACCCCTACACCAAGCTCTTCGAGGAGCGCATCATCTTCCTCGGCGTGCAGATCGATGACGCGTCGGCCGACGACGTCATGGCGCAGCTCCTGTGCCTGGAGTCGATGGATCCCGATCGCGACATCCAGATCTACATCAACTCTCCAGGCGGCTCCTACACCGCGATGACCGCCATTTACGACACGATGCAGTTCGTCAAGCCGCAGGTGCAGACCGTGTGCCTGGGCCAGGCGGCGTCTGCAGCGGCAGTCCTGCTCGCGGCCGGCACCCCGGGCAAGCGCTTCGCCCTGCCCCACGCGCGCATCCTGATCCACCAGCCCTACACCGAGGGTGGCGGCCAGGCCTCCGACGTCGAGATCCAGGCCAACGAGATCCTGCGCATGCGCGACGAGATGGAAGGCATCCTGTCGCAGCACACCGGCCGCTCGAAAGAGCAGATCGAGAAGGACATCGAGCGCGACCGCATTCTCACGGCCGATGCCGCTAAGGAATACGGGCTCATCGACCAGGTGATCGCGTCCCGCAAGGTCGCCGCCCCCGCCTGAGGACCTCAGTCCGCTCACGGCTGAACGCGCCGGGGGCGTATTTCACGCCGGAATCCGTCCCCGGGCGGTACCGTCGTAACTCCGGGGCGCCTTCAGGTGCGCCCCTTTGCGTAGGGAGCGGTCGTGGCGCGCATCGGCGATGGGGGTGACCTCCTCAAGTGCTCGTTCTGCGGCAAGAGCCAGAAGCAGGTCAAGAAGCTCATCGCTGGTCCCGGCGTCTACATCTGCGATGAGTGCATCGACCTGTGCACCGAGATCATCGAGGAGGAGCTCAACGACTCCACCGATGTCTCGTTCGGCGAACTCCCCAAGCCGCGCGAGATCTACGAGTTCCTCGACAGCTACGTCATCGGCCAGGATGTCGCCAAGAAGGCGCTCTCCGTGGCGGTCTACAACCACTACAAGCGCGTGCAGGCGGGCGCCAACCAGCGCGGCCGCGAAGACTCCGTGGAGCTCGCCAAGTCCAACATCCTCCTGCTCGGCCCGACCGGCTCCGGCAAGACGCTTCTCGCGCAGACCCTTGCCCGCTTGCTCAATGTCCCCTTCGCGATCGCTGACGCCACGGCCCTCACGGAGGCAGGCTACGTCGGCGAAGATGTCGAAAACATCCTGCTCAAGTTGATCCAGGCTGCCGATTACGACGTCAAGAAGGCCGAGACGGGCATCATCTACATCGACGAGATCGACAAGATCGCCCGCAAGAGCGAAAACCCGTCGATCACCCGCGACGTCTCCGGCGAGGGCGTCCAGCAGGCATTGCTCAAGATCCTCGAGGGCACCACGGCATCGGTGCCTCCACAGGGCGGTCGCAAGCACCCCCACCAGGAATTCATCCAGATCGACACCACCAACGTGCTTTTCATCGTTGGCGGCGCATTCGCGGGCCTCGACTCGATCATCGAGCAGCGCATTGGCAAGAAGCGCGTCGGCTTCACCTTCGACATCGTCTCCGATGATGGCGAGACCTTCAGCGACACCAATCCCGACGACATCTTCGGCTACGTCATGCCCGAAGACATGCTGAAGTTCGGCATGATCCCCGAGTTCATCGGCCGCCTTCCGGTCTTCACCTCCGTCACCAAGCTCGACCGCGAGGCCTTGATGAAGGTTCTCACCGAGCCGCGCAATGCCCTCGTGAAGCAATACCAGCGCCTCTTCGACCTCGACGGCGTCGAGCTGGAGTTTGACGAGGGCGCCCTCGGCGAGATCGCTGATCAGGCGCTCAAGCGGGGCACCGGCGCCCGCGGCCTGCGGGCGATCCTCGAAGAGGTGCTCCTCAACGTCATGTACGACGTTCCCAGTCGCTCCGACGTAGCGCGCGTAGTCGTCACCGAAGAGACCGTGCGCGACAACGTCCTGCCCACCCTCGTGCCGCGCGAGGTCGAGACCCCCAAGCGCCGCGTGCGCAAGGAGTCCGCGTAGGCGCATGCGGATCTTCTGCCTGGGCACAGGTCGATCCGGCACCACGACATTCACACGCGCGCTTGAACACGCCACCAACTACACCAGCGGTCATGAGTCCCGCGCCGCCATGCTGGGCGACGCGCGACTCGACTACGCCGATTGGCATGCCGAAGCCGACAACCGGCTGACGTGGATGCTAGGAGCACTCGGCGACCGATTCGGCGATGACCCGGTCTACGTACACCTCACCCGTGATCGCGACGCGGTCATCGACAGCTTTCGCGAGCGGCACAGGGGTCGCATCTCGATCCTCCGGGCTTTTGGATACGGGATCATCTCCCGTCGCGAGCCCTACACCGACGACGAGTGGACGCACGTGGCCGCGACCTATGTGGACACCGTCACGGCCAATGTCCGGGCCTTCGTTGCCGGACGTCCGCGGGCCATCACGATGTCCCTCGAGGATCCGCTCGGCGGATTCGAGCAGGTGTGGCAGTTGGGCAGAGTCGAAGGCGACTATGGCGCTGCGTGCGCCGAGTGGGGCGTGCAGCACAACGCGCGTAGGTTCTAGTCGGGCATCGGGGCGAGCGTCACGTCGACGTTGATGGCGTCGCCGCCAGGTGCGAACTCGAGCTCGGCGATGGAGCCGGCTGCCTTCAGGTCACCGGCGACGTCAGCGATCCGCTGAAGAGACTCGGCGGGGCCGGTGACCCGGGCACGCTCCACGTCGGCCTTCATCGAGACCTTGGCCTCGCTCTTGGCCTTGCGCACAAGGGAAAGCGCTGCCGCCGTGTCGGCGACCGTCTGAGAATCGCCCGTGCCGGCAATGTCGAGGATCTCCTCGGGCGCGGGCCATGTCGCCCGGTGGATCGAACCTTCCCGCCACCACGACCAGACCTCGTCGGTGACGAAAGGAAGGAAGGGCGCGAAAAGGCGCAACTGGACGTCGAGGGCCAGGGCGAGAGCAGCCTTGGCGGAGGCCTCGCCTTCGGGGCCCTGGCCGCCGTAGGCGCGATCCTTGACCAATTCCACGTGATCGTCGGTGAACGACCAGAAGAACGTCTCGGCGAGCTCCAGGGCCCGGGTGTAGTTGTAGTCCTCGAATGCGGCGGTGGCATGGCGCACCGTCTCGGCGAGATCGGCCAGCATGGCCCGATCAAGTGGTGCGGTGATCACGGCAGGGTCGGCGACAGGGGCCAGTCCCAGCACGAACTTCGAGGCGTTGAGGATCTTGATCGCCAGGCGCCGCCCGATCTTCATCTGCCCGACATCGAATGCCGTGTCTGTGCCGGGGCGCCCCGAGGCCGCCCAGTAGCGAACGGCATCGGAGCCGTGCTCGTCGAGCAGGCCCATGGGTGTGACGACATTGCCCTTGGACTTGCTCATCTTCTTGCGATCGGGATCCAGGATCCAGCCACTGATCGCGGTGTCGGTCCAGGGAAGCCCATCGAATTCGAGATGGCTACGGACAACCGTGGAGAAGAGCCACGTGCGGATGATCTCGTGGGCCTGGGGCCGCAGATCCATCGGGAAGACACGCGACCACAGATCGTCGTCGCGGCTCCAACCGCCGGCAATCTGCGGGGTGAGCGACGACGTGGCCCAGGTGTCCATGACATCGGGATCGCCCATGAAGCCCCCGGGCTTACCGCGCTGATCCTCGGTGTAGCCCGCCGGGACGTCGGTCGACGGGTCGATCGGCAGCAGCGAATCGTCGGGCACGAGAGGCGTGTCGTAGACCGGATTGCCGTCCTTGTCCAGCGCGTACCACAGGGGAATGGGTACGCCGAAGAACCTTTGCCGGGAGATGAGCCAGTCCCCGTTGAGACCTTCGACCCAGTTCTCGTATCGCACGAGCATATGAGACGGATGCCAATGCAGTTCGCGACCACGCTCGAGCAGTGCCTGTCGGAGCTCGGGATCGCGTCCGCCGTTGGTCAGGTACCACTGGCGGGTGGTCACGATTTCCAGCGGCCGGTCGCCCTTCTCGAAGAACTTCACCGCGTGCGTGATCTCGCGGGGCTCACCGACGAGGTCACCAGACTCGCGCAGCAACTGCGCGATGGCCTCCTTCGCGGAGTGGGCGGTCTTGCCGGCGAGCGCGGCGTAAGCGGCCCGCCCCTCGGCCGTCTCGATCCAGGCGGGCATCTCGGCGAGCAGGCGGCCGTCCCAGCCGATGATCGGCCTTGTCGGCAGCTGCAGCTCGCGCCACCACGTGACGTCGGTGAGATCGCCAAAGGTGCAGATCATCGCGATGCCGGAGCCCTTCTCGGGATCCGCCAGGGCGTGGGCCACGACAGGAACCCCTACCCCGAAGAGCGGAGTTCGCACAGTCGAGCCAAAGAGGGGCTGGTAGCGCTCGTCATCCGGGTGGGCGACCAAAGCGACACAGGCTGGAATGAGTTCGGGTCGTGTCGTCTCGATGAACACGGGTCCTGACCCATCGGTACGCGCGAATCCGATGCGGTGGTAGGCACCGGGCCGCTCGCGGTCCTCCAACTCGGCCTGTGCGACAGCCGTGCGGACTGTGACGTCCCAGAGCGTTGGTGCCTCGCTCTGGTAGGCCTCGCCGCGCGCCAAGTTATTGAGGAACGCCCGCTGCGAGACGGCGCGCGCATTGTGATCGATGGTCTGGTAGGTCTGCGTCCAGTCGATCGACAGGCCCAGTCGTCGCCAGAGCTCCTCGAATGCCTTCTCGTCTTCGATCGTCAGGCGCTCGCAGAGCTCGACGAAATTGCGACGGGAGATGGGGATCTGGTTCTTCGGGTCGGGCTCCTCCGGCGGCAGAAATCCCGGGTCGTAGGGGAGCGAAGGGTCGCATCGCACGCCGTAGTAGTTCTGTACGCGACGCTCGGTGGGCAGGCCGTTGTCGTCCCATCCCATGGGGTAGAAGACGGAGTAGCCGCGCATGCGCTTGTAGCGAGCGATGCAGTCGGTGTGGGTGTAGGAGAACACGTGGCCCACGTGGAGTGATCCGCTCACGGTCGGAGGCGGGGTGTCGATCGCATAGACCTCAGAGCGAGGTCTCGTGCGATCGAAGCGATAGACGCCCGTGCGCTCCCACTCGTCGACCCAGCGCGACTCGATGCCATCGATGCTGGGCTTGTCGGGGAGTCGGGCGCTCATGGGCGCTCATCCTAGGAGGCCACTAGTGTGGAGTTCGTGGCGGAGGGCGACGGTTCGAGCGCGTCAATGCCTGCCGACTACGCGTCCTTGCAGGAGCAACTCCTCGGGCGGTGGCCCGAAAGCGCCATCCAGCCCTCGCTGGATCGAATCGCCGCCATCATGAATCTCCTGGGTGAGCCGCAGCTCACCTACCCGGTTATCCAGGTCACCGGCACCAACGGCAAGTCATCGACAGCCCGCATGATCGCGAGCCTGCTTCGCGCCTTCGGGCTGCGAACCGGCCTTTACACCAGCCCCCACCTCGTGGACATTCGCGAACGCATCGAGATCGACGGCTCGCCCATCAGCCCTGAAGCGTTCGTCGCTGTCGCCCACGACGTCGCTCCATACATCGCCGCCGTCGACTCGCGAATGGAGTCAGAGGGTCGCACCCCCGTCACCTTCTTCGAGACCATGACCGCCATCGCCTATGCCGCCTTTGCCGATGCTCCGGTGGATGTCGCGGTCGTCGAAGTGGGGATGGGGGGTACCTGGGACGCCACCTCAGTATGCCGCCCGCAGGTCGCGGTGTTCACTCGCGTGGATATCGACCACGCAGACATCCTCGGAGAGACCATCGAACTGATTGCGAGTGAGAAGTCGGGAATCATTCGCGAGGGATCATTTGCTGTTTCTGCGAATCAGGATCCGGCGGCGGAGTCGGTGATCCGGGCGCGCGCAGCCGAGATGGGATCGACGCTGGCCCTGCAGGGCGATAACTTCTGGGTGGTCGATCGCACGGTGGCCGTCGGCGGACAGGTGCTCAACCTGCATGGGATTACGGGCGAGTACGACGATGTGCTCGTGCCGCTCTTCGGCCCCTTCCAGGCCGACAACGCGGCCGTTGCCCTCGCCGCGGTCGAAGCCTTCGTCGGAGGGGGCGCCTTCGCGCTGGATGTCGATGCCGTGCGCCAGGGGTTTGCGGACGTCGTGTCACCGGGACGACTGGAGATCGCACGTCGTGGTCCCACAGTGATCATCGATGCCGCCCATAATCCCGCCGGCGCAAAGGCGTTGGCGGAGGCCCTGAGCGAGTCATTCGCCTTCACGCACCTGATTGGGGTGGTTGCCGTGCTCGGCGACAAGGACGTCGCCGGCATCCTGACGGCGCTTGAGCCTGTGCTCGATCAGGTCGTCGTCACCCAAAACGCTTCACCGCGCTGTCTGCCCGTCGACGACCTCGCAGCTTTGGCCCAGCAGGTCTTCGGCGACGAACGCGTCGAGGTCGCCCCACGGATCGAAGACGCGATCGATGTCGGCGTGAGGCTGGCTGAGGAGGCCGACACATATGCGGCGTCGGGCGTGATCGTGACCGGCTCTGTGGTTACTGCCGGTCAAGCGCGTGTGCTGTTGGGAGTTCGAGACCGGTGAGGGTTCTTGGCGGGTCGGTGCTGGCGCTGGAGGCGATCGTTGTCATCCTGGCGATTCCCGTGGTCATCGTGGTCGGGACCCTTCCGGTATCGCCGGCCATTGCGATCCCGGTGGGAGTCGCCCTGGCTATCGCGCTGATTGTCGTTGCGCGCTACGTCACGAGGCCCTGGGCGATACCGGCCGGCTGGGTGCTTCAGGCGTTGGTCGTCCTCACTGGATTTCTTGCTCCCGCGATGTTCATCGTCGGCGGGATCTTCGCGCTCTTGTGGCTGCTCGCCATCAGGCTCGCCAGCGAGGTCGAAGGTCGCGCCCAGTAGGCTGCAGCCACCTTCCGTCACCAACAGGAGATTTCCTTGACTCAGCGCACCCTCGTCCTGGTTAAGCCCGATGGCGTTGCACGCGGCCTCGTCGGCAACGTCCTCTCGCGCATTGAACGCAAGGGATTTCGGCTCATCGCCCTGGAGATGCGTACCCTCACCGCAGCCGTTGCGGAGGAGCATTACGCCGAGCACGCCGGCAAGCCCTTCTTCCGGGATCTCGTTGACTTCATCACCTCCGGTCCGCTGGTCGCGGCCGTCATCGAAGGCCCCGAGGCGATCGCCTCCTGGCGGACGATGATGGGAGCGACCAATCCGGCCAACGCGGCTCCGGGCACCATTCGTGGGGATCTTGCGACGGAGACGCAGTTCAACGTGACCCACGGTTCCGACTCTCCGGAGTCGTCGGCACGCGAGATCGCACTGTTCTTCCCCGGGCTGGCCTAGGAGATGGCTCTTCGTGCTGGCTCGCGCATCGCAGTGACCCTCGCTGCGGCCGCAGCCGGCGCCTACGTCGCCTCGCGTCCCACCCTCGTGCCATGGCCGAGCCGCGTGCGTCCGGCCGTCACTGCCGCGCTCGGCGGTGCCTCTGCGGCAACGGTCTTCATCGCCGCAGGAGCCGTCGGCCTTCGCGGAGGCGCTGCACCGACGTTGGCTCGACGTGCACGCCGACTTGTCGGGGCGGGTGTGGCCGTCGGCACCGCGACCGGTGCGGTGCGCGTGGCCAAGACGCGCGCGTCGGCCCGTCTCGAGGGCGGGGGCCGTCAGATCGAGACGGGCTTCGCCACCCCGCCCGCGCTCGAGACCCTCTCGGGCGGCCCGGGCTCCCTGGTGGACTACGCCACCGTGGGCCGAGAAGGGGCCCGCTTCCTTAGTTCGAGCGTGCCGCCGGCGGTGGTCGAGGAGGTCACCGGCCGGAAGCCCGAGATGTCGGGCATCCGCGTCTTCGTCGGATACGACTCGGCTCCCACCCCTGAGGCCCGGGTGGCCCTGGCCCTCGAGGAGTTGCGGCGCACGGGAGCCTATGACCGCGGCCACCTCCTCATCGGCGCGCCTGCTGGCAGCGGATACGCCAACTCGACGCCCGTCGACGTGCTGGAGATCCTCACCGGCGGAGACGTTGCTGCCGTCGCGGTGGGCTACGGATTGCTGCCGTCGTTCCTTTCGCTCGACCGCGTGCAACTCGCATCGCTTACGCAGCGCTTGCTCATTGACGGCATCACCGCTGACCTTGCCGGTCGCTCGAAGCGTCCGCGCGTGCTGCTCTACGGCGAGAGTCTTGGGGCTCGTGTCCAGCAGGCAGCGATCCCCGCAGGCTCGCCCGACCTCGACCGCATCGGTGCAGACGCGGCGCTGTGGGTGGGCACGCCCGGCGGACCCCAGTCGGTCGCCTTCCACGCGGCCGTAGCGAGCGAGTCGATCACCATCGATCGTCCCGAGCAGATTCCCGATCCGGTCCCGGAGCCGCGGCCTCGAGTGTGGTTCCTCGAGCACGATGGCGATCCAGTGGTTCGTTTCGAGCCGACGATCGCCTACCGGCGACCGCCCTGGTTGGCTCAGCGACCGCGCGGTCGCAACGTCCCGGAGGAGATGCTCTGGGCTCCAGGCATCACCTGGGCGCAGGTCATGGTCGACACCCTCTTCGCTACCAATGTCAAGCCCGGGCAGTTCGAGAGCAGAGGCCACGACTACCGCGCGGATCTCGGCGCCACGGTCACTGCCGCGTACTCCCTGTCCGCTGATCCGGGGACAGCCGCACGCCTGGAGACCGCCCTGCGCGGCCTGGAGATCGCGCGCGCCGAGCGCATCACCGAGGCTTGATCCCCTCGTGAATTCGGGGGATTGGCCGTCTGCCCGTACCATGGACGGCACGTGGAGCAGCGGACCTGCGGGTTCGCCCTGAGGGAAGGCCAGCGCGTTGTCCAACACGATGTCCTTCGTCGGTCGAGACATGGCCGTCGATCTGGGCACCGCCAACACCCTCGTCTACGTCCGCGGTCGGGGCATCGTCCTCAACGAACCCTCCGTCGTGGCCATCAATCAAAACACCGGGGGCATCCTGGCGGTGGGCGCTGACGCCAAGAAGATGATCGGCCGCACTCCCGGCAATATCGTCGCGATCAGGCCCCTCAAGGACGGCGTGATCGCCGACTTCGACACCACCGAGCGCATGCTGCGCTACTTCATCCAGAAGGTCCACCGCCGCCGCCACCTGGCCAAGCCTCGCCTGGTCATCTGCGTGCCATCCGGCATCACCGGGGTCGAGCAGCGCGCCGTCAAGGACGCCGGCTACGCCGCTGGCGCGCGCAAGGTCTACATCATCGAGGAGCCGATGGCCGCTGCCATCGGCGCCAACCTTCCTGTGCATGAGCCCACCGGCAACATGGTCGTCGACATCGGTGGTGGCACGACCGAGGTGGCGGTCATCTCTCTGGGTGGCATTGTCACGTCGATCTCCATCCGCGTCGGCGGCGACGAGCTCGACAACGCCATCATTCAATACGTCAAGAAGGAATACTCACTGCTGCTTGGCGAGCGCACGGCCGAGGAGATCAAGGTCGCCATCGGATCGGCATTCCCTATGCCCGATGAGCCGCACGCCGAGATCAGGGGCCGCGACCTCGTGAGCGGCCTGCCTCGCACCGTGGTCGTGACCGCTGAGGAGATGCGAAGGGCCATTGACGAGCCCGTCAACGCCATCGTCGACGTCGTCAAGACGACCCTCGACCGCACGCCCCCGGAGCTCTCCGGCGACATCATGGATCGCGGCATCGTCCTCACTGGCGGCGGTGCCCTCCTGTGCGGGCTCGACGAGCGCCTGCGTCACGAGACGGGTATGCCGATCGTCGTCGCCGAGTCGCCGCTCGATTGCGTTGCCCTGGGCTCGGGCAAGTGCGTGGAGGAGTTCGAGGCCCTCCAGCAGGTCCTCATCTCCGAGCCTCGGCACTAGGCGGTCCGGGCCGGCCCGCCCGTCAGCATCATGAGAGACAACCGACGCGCGCGCATCGTCCTAGCCGTGCTCGTGCTCGTATCGGTGACGATGATCCTGCTCGATCTTCGAGGAGGCGAGTCGGGTCCACTCGGTCCACTTCGCGCGGTCGGCGCCACAGTCATCGGACCGCTGGAGCGCGGTGCCGCGACCGTCGTGGTTCCCGTACGCTCCTACATCGACTCCGTCGCAACTATCGGCGACAAGGATCGAGTGATCGCCGATCTCACGGTGGAGAACGACGCGCTGAGAGCGCAGCTCGACACCGTCGCCAATGACCGTGCGCGAGTGGCCGACCTAGAGGCTCTGCTCGGTCTCGTCGATGCCAATGAATACGTCACCGTGCCCGCACAGGTCATCGCGGTTGGTCCCGCCCAGGGGTTCGCCTGGACCGTCACGATCGACTCGGGTTCGCGCGATGGGGTCGAGCGTGACATGTCGGTCATCAGCGGGAAGGGCCTCGTGGGCCGCGTCATCTCCGTGGCGCCGGCAACGGCCACCGTGCTTCTCCTCGTGGACGCCACGTCGACCGTCGGCGGGCGGCTGGCCGGCACGTCCCAGATCGGCATCGTCTCGGGCACCGGCCGCCAGGACGTACTCCAGATGCAGCTCCTCGACCCGCTCGCCGTGGTCAACCTGGGCGAGGTCATCGTCACCTTCGGGTCGGAAGGGGATCGTCCCTACGCGCCGGGCATCCCCATCGGCACCGTCAAGGAGATGCGGGGGACCGAAGGCCAGCTCACCCGCTCGGCGATCGTCGAGCCCTACGTCGACATCTCGGTGCTCGACATCGTCGGGGTGGTGCTTCGTGCGCCCGAACGCTCCGAGCGCGAGCCTCTCAATGTCACGCCCACGCCCGCGTCGACCGGGGGTGCTCCCTGATGACCGTGCGTCGTGTCGTGCTGTGCGCGCTGCTGATCGTGATTGCGGTGATCGTTGAGGTCACAGTGCTGGCGCCGCTTGACTTCCCGGGGGCCACGCCGAGCCTTGTCCTCGTGGTCGTGGCCGCGCTCGCCTTCGCCTTTGGTCCCACGACCGGCGCAGCCTGCGGATTCGCCGCGGGCCTCCTCCTCGATCTTGCGCCTCCTGCCACGGCAACGCTGGGAATCTCATCGCTAATACTCACGGTGATCGGCTATGCGCTCGGCCGTGTCTTCGACTCCGACACGCGGCCCCTGGTGCTGACAACGCTGCTGACATCAGGCGCTGCTGCACTCTCGATCCTGGCCGGAGCGGCCCTCGGGGGATTGCTGGGGAATCCGCGGATCGTCTGGGGCGACGTACCGGTGATGATCCTCACAGCGGCCCTTTACGCCGCCATTCTGGCTCTGCTCGTCATCCCCGTCGTCAATCGCCTGTCGCGCGCCTTCGTACCCGAGGCCTATCCGCGCTAGGAGGCCGCGTCAGGACGACTCGTCGGGGCGGGGCGTCGTACCGTGGGACCGATCGCGATCGAGGAGGTGAGGACATGAGCGAGAAGTCGAACATGCGGCTCGTTGTCCTCGGAGTCCTCATCGTCTCGCTCGTGGGCACGCTTCTCGCACGGCTCTTCTACCTGCAATTGGTGGCCGGCGACGAATACCGCGCCCAGGCCGCGAGCAATTCGACCCGCGAGGTCATCTCCCCTGCGGTGCGTGGGCTGATCCTCGATCAGCGCGGACGGCCGCTGGTGGCCAACCGCACATCACTCGTCGTCTCGGTGGATCGCGCCGAACTCATGCGCGAGGAGGATGACGGCGCTGCCGTGATCCGTCGCCTGGCCGAGGCACTGGGGGTCACTCCCGAGTCGATAGAGCAGCGCCTCATGCCGTGCGGGTCCGAAGGAGCTCCGCCACTGCCGGTCTGCTGGGACGGATCGCCCTATCAGCCGGTGCCGGTCGCCAAGGACGTCGACACGGTCACGGCGCTGACCATTATGGAGCGTCGCGCTGAGTTTCCCGGCATCACCGCGCAGGTCGAAGCGGTTCGGGAATACCCCGGACCGTTCGACGCCAATCTCGCGCACGTGCTGGGCTACGTGGGCCCGGTGACCCAGGAGCAACTCGACGAGCAAGGTGACTCGACGGATCCCGCAAGACTGAGATCGCGCGATCTCGTCGGACGCAACGGCCTCGAAGCGCAATACGACAACGTGCTGCGCGGTATCCCAGGCGTGACGACCCTCGCGGTCGACCAGGCCGGCCGGGTCACGGGAACGCTGGCTGAGTCGCAGGCGGTAGCCGGCAACTACGTCGTCACCAGCATCGATGCGCACCTGCAAGAGGTAGTCGAATCAGCACTCGCTGATGCCGTGGATCGGTCGCGTGACGCGGGGGAGATCGCTGACTCGGGCGCCGCTGTCGTCGTCGATGTCACCAATGGCGAGATCCTCGCCATGGCTAGCTACCCCACCTATGACCCGCAGCTGTGGGTCGGCGGTATCTCGACGGTGGACTACGAGCGACTCCTCGAGACCAAGGCCCTGTCGTCCAACTTCGTCCAGGGCACCTACCCGCCGGGCTCCACCTACAAGGTGGTCACGACCGTTGCAGCGGCTCGCGAGGGCTACGACCTCTACGGCACCTACGACTGCCCCGGCGACTACAAAGTCGGTTCCCAGCGGTTCCGCAATTTCGAGTCATCCGGCTTCGGGCCGATCACCTTGACGCGTGCTCTCGAGGTCTCGTGCAACACCGTCTTCTACCGGATCGCTGACGAGATGTGGCTCAAGTCGGGTGGCCTTTACGCACCCAATGGTGCTCCCGATCCGCTCGCCGATGCAGCCGAGGAGCTCATGCTCGGATCACGCACGGGGATCGACCTACCCAACGAGGCAGCGGGCCTGGTTTCGGGGCGCGACGAGAAGCTCGCCGTGTGGGAGCAGCGTCGTGATGGATGGTGTGCAGACGCCAAGGAGGGTTTCAGCGCAGTACGCGCGGAGAATCCGCGACTGGCCGACTACTACACCGCTTTGGCCAAGGAGAACTGTCTCGATGGCTTCCGGTGGCGCAACGGCGATGCCATCAACGCATCGATCGGCCAGGGTGACACGTCGATCACCCCGCTCCAGGTGGCAATGGCCTATGCGTCGATAGCCAATGGCGGCACCGTCTACCAGCCCCGAGTCGCAAAGGCGATCCTCAGCAGTCGTGGAGAGGTGGTCGAGGAGTTCGCCCCCGTGGTCCGCGGGACCGTGGATGCGCCCCCCGGCACTTTCGAATTCCTGCGCGCCGCCCTGGCCGGCGTGACCTTCGACGGCACGGGCCGCATCCCCTTCGAGGGGTTCCCGCTCGATGAGATCCCGATCGCGTCCAAGACGGGATCCGCGCAGGTCTTCGGTGCCAAGTCGACCACCGCCTGGTACGCCAGCTTCGCGCCCGCAGACAACCCGCGCTACGCCGTGGTCCTCATGGTCACGCAGGGCGGCACCGGATCTCTCACGGTCGGACCGAGCGTTCGCACCATTTACGAGGCTCTCTTCGGAGTCACCGGCAGTGTCGTGGATCCCTCCCAGAGCGTGCTCATCGGAGGGCAGCCGTCGACGGCGTTGCCCGTGGTGAAGCCCGATGGCACGCCCGTTATGCCGGAGAGCGAGACGGCGTCGCCGACGACCAGCACGACGGGAGCGCTGCCATGAGCGCCGACCTCCAGCCCGCGGCAGGCAGGCGGTTCATCGGTGCGCGCCAGGAGGGCCGGCTGTCCTACTGGCGCCGCCTCGACTGGATCCTCTTCGGCTCCGCGCTGATCCTCAGCGCTGGCAGTTCGGTCTTCGTGTGGTCGGCGAGTCGATCGGACCTTGCCGGTGATGATCCTCAGTACTTCCTCTACCGGCACCTCATCAACATCGGCATCGGCGTCGTCCTCGCGTTCGTCATCTCTCGCCTCGACTACCGACTGCTTCGCGCCTATACGCCGTTGATCTACGGCCTGGCGATCGCGGGAATCCTGCTGGTGTACACGCCCCTGGGCACGACCATCGCGGGCGCTCGAGCCTGGGTGAAGATCCCGGGTGGCTTCACGCTCCAGCCGTCCGAGTTCGCCAAGGTCGCGATCGTGCTGATCCTCGCGCTCATCCTGGCCGAAAAGCGCGACGCGGAGGCAGAGCCCCGTGATCGCGACGTGCTCGTCGCGCTAGCCCTGGCCGCCATACCCATCGGCCTGGTCCTCCTGCAGAACGACACGGGCACGGTCCTGATCATGTGCACGATCGTGATCGCCATGGTCGCCGTATCGGGCGCCCGCACGAGGTGGGTGGCCGGCCTCCTCGTGGGAGGTGCTACGGCAGCGATAGTGGCATGGCAACTCGGATTCGTTAAGGACTATCAGATCGCGCGCCTGACCTCCTTCGTCAACCCCGAGGAGGCAGCGACAACCGCTGCCTATAACGCCACCCAGGCCCGAATTGCCATCGGTAGTGGCGGCATGTGGGGCGAGGGCCTCTTCCAGGGCCCGCAGACGCAGGGCAACTTTGTGCCCGTCAACGAGAGTGACTTCATCTTCACCGTCATCGGTGAGGAGGTGGGGTTCGTCGGCGCGGCCATCACTATCGTGCTCCTCAGCATCCTCCTGTGGCGAGGCATGCGCATCGCACTGGCATCGACCGAGCTCTTCGGTCGGCTGGTCGCGGCTGGCGTGGTGGCATGGCTGGCCTTCCAGATGTTCGAGAACATCGGCATGGCCCTTGGCATCATGCCCATTACCGGCGTACCCCTTCCCTTCGTCTCTTACGGAGGCACGTCGATGTTTGCCTCGTGGATCGCGCTCGGACTGCTGGAAAACGTGCGCATTCACGAGCGGTCCTAGCCGCCTCGCTACCCTGATGGCCATGGCCCCCGAGTCGGTGTTCGATCGCCTCGAACATCTCCTGCCCCGCGTTCAAAAGCCCATCCAGTACGTCGGGGGCGAGGTCAATGCGGTCCAGGCCGACTGGGACACAGCCGACGTGCGCTGGGCGCTGATGTATCCCGACGCCTACGAGGTAGGAGCCCCCAACCAGGGCGTGCAAATTCTCTACGAGGTGCTCAACGAGCAGCCGAGTGTCCTGTGCGAGCGCACCTACGCCGTCTGGCCAGATCTCGAGGCGCTCATGCGTGAGCATGACGTGCCGCAGTTCACGGTCGACGCGCATCGGCCAGTCGGCGCCTTCGACCTCTTCGGGGTTTCGTTCTCCACCGAGCTCGGCTACACCAACATGCTGACGGCGCTCGACCTTGCCGGCATTCCGCTCTTGGCCGCAGACCGAGTCGATGGACATCCACTGGTGGTCGCGGGCGGCCACGCTGCCTTCAATCCCGAACCCATCGCCGATTTCATCGACGCTGCAGTGCTCGGTGATGGCGAGCAGGCAGTGCTCGCGCTCAGCGATATCGTCCGCGACTGGAAGGTCGCAGGCCATCCCGGGGGTCGGGCCGGGCTTCTCGAGCGCATCGCCAAGTCTGGCGTTGCCTACGTTCCTTCCCTGTACGACGTCGAATACCTCGCCGATGGGCGCATACGGCGAGTAGTGCCCACGCTGACAGGTATCCCATGGCGGGTTGCGAAGCACACGCTGATGGACCTGGACGAGTGGGATTTCCCGCGAGCCCCGCTTGTGCCGCTCGCCGAGACCGTCCACGAGCGCATGAGTGTCGAGATCTTCCGGGGCTGCACGCGCGGCTGCCGCTTCTGCCAGGCGGGCATGATCACCAGGCCGGTGCGCGAACGCAGCAAGGCGGGGATCGCCGCCATGGTCAAGCGCGGCCTCGCGGCGACGGGCTACGAAGAGGTGGGCCTACTGTCCCTCTCAAGTGCCGACCACTCCGAGATCGCCGAGGTCACTACGTATCTGGCCGACTGCTACTCGGATTCGCAGACCTCGCTCTCGCTGCCCAGCACTCGTGTTGACGCCTTCAACGTGGACCTCGCCAACGAGCTGTCGCGCAATGGACGACGCAGCGGGCTGACCTTTGCTCCCGAGGGGGGCAGCGAGCGCATGCGCAAGGTCATCAACAAGCAGGTAACCGAAGAAGACCTCATTCGGACGGTTACGACCGCCTACGCCGCCGGTTGGCGCCAGGTGAAGCTGTACTTCATGTGCGGCCTGCCCACCGAGACTGATGACGACGTGCTTCAAATCGCGCGGATGGCCGCCGAGGTGATCCGAGTCGGCCGTGAGGTGAGCGGTCGACGCGACATTCGCTGCACGGTCTCTATCGGAGGCTTCGTCCCCAAGCCGCACACGCCATTCCAGTGGGCGGCACAGCTCGATCACGAGACCACGGATGCTCGACTGGCGCTGCTCCGCGATGCCATTCGCTCCAACCGTGAATACGGCAAGGCCATCGGCTTCCGCTATCACGATGGCAAGCCCGGCATCATCGAGGGCCTGCTGTCTCGCGGCGATCGGCGCGTCGGGCGCGTCATCCTCGAGGCATGGCGCACAGGCGCAAGGTTCGATGGCTGGAGCGAGTACTTCGACTTCGAGCGGTGGCAGTCGGCTGCGTCGACTGCCTTGGCCGACGACCCCGTGAGCCTTGACTGGTACACCGTCCGCGAACGCGAACACTCCGAGGTACTTCCGTGGGATCACCTCGACTCGGGCCTCGATCGCGAGTGGCTCTGGGAAGACTGGCAGGCAGCCATTGACGAAGAGGGAGTCGAGGACTGTCGCTGGACGCCGTGCTTCGACTGCGGCGTGTGCGACCAGATGGGCACGCAGATCCAGGTCGGCCCGACGAGCGTAGAGATCGGAATGCCGACAGCGCGCGGTGAGATCGGCATACCCCTCAGCCCGCGCGCGGATTCAATGGCGTGAGTCGTCAGCCGCCACGCGAGTTTGTCGCCCCGGTTCAGCGTTTCCGCATTCGCTACGCGAAGCGGGGGCGCCTTCGGTTTGCGAGCCATCGCGACTTCCAAAGAGCGTTCGAGCGTGCACTGCGGCGTGCCGAGGTCCCCATGGCCTACAGCGCTGGCTTCTCGCCGCATCCCAAGATCTCCTACGCCAACGCCGCTCCTACGGGCACGGCGAGCGAGGCCGAATACCTGGAAATCGCGGTCGCCGAGCACTGCCGAGCAGATGACCTGCAGACCAGGATTGACACGGCCCTGCCACCGGGCCTGGACATCGTCGAGGTCGTGGAGGCCAGAACACCGGATTTCGTGCAGCGCCTCGAGGGAAGCCGTTGGCGTATCGCCCTGCCCGGGGTGAGCCCTGACGCGGCCCAGCGTGCAGTGACCGCTCTCCTGGCGGCCCACGACGTCGTCGTCGAGCGCCTCACGAAGAATGGGATGCGGCGCGTAGAGGTGCTCCCCGCGGTGGTGGATATCGCCGTCACGGAGGGCAGGGCCGCGTCGGTCGCAGAGTCGAGCGAGACGTGTGCGATACTCGAGGTGGTCTTACGGCAGGGGACCCCTGCGGTGAGGCCGGATGACGTCCTCGCAGCTCTGCGCAGCGTGGCCGACCTCGCGCCCCAGGTCCCCCCACAGGTGACCAGGGAGTCGCAGGGGCCGCTCGCCGAGGGTGGGAACGCCGATGACATCACCATCGGCGATCCCCTCGCCGCCGATCGCGAGGCGTAACCAGACTTCAGTCCCGCAAGGGACGGCCGAATGCAAGGCCCCGCGTGGCGTGAAGGCGCCCGGGGCCGTGAGAGGACTTGACCCCATGGTCGACAAGACCACTGCGGGTGATGGGCCCGTCGTCAAGACGACCCGTACCCCCCGCAAAGCAGTAACTCGCCCCGCCGGTCCGCCAGCTTCGGCCGCGGCCGACGACAAGCCGAAGGCTGCCAAGAAGGCCGCTGCGAAGGCGGCCGACAAGCCGAAGGCTGCCAAGAAGGCCGCTGCCAAGGCTGATGACAAGCCGAAGGCGACCAAGAAGGTCGCCCCGAAGGCGGCCAAGAAGGTCGCCGCGAAGGCGGCCAAGGCCGATGACAAGCCGAAGGCTGCGAAGAAGGCTTCGACCAAGGCGGCGAAGGCCGATGACAAGCCGAAGGCCGCAAAGAAGACCGACAGTTCACCCGCAAGTCCTGCGCCGCTCTTCCAGGCGCCCGACCCTGCGGCAGCCGTGCCGGCGAAGCCGCGGCGCGGTCGCGCCAAGGCCGAGGATGCTGCCGACGCCGCCGAGGCCGGCGACGACGCCGCTTCGGGGCGCCGCCGCCGCCGTCGTGGGGGGCGCGGACGCCGCGGCTCCGGAGTCGACGGCGCCGACGAAACAACCGACAGCCCCACGGAAGCCGCGTCCGACGATGCCGCTGACCAGGAACCGGGGTCCGCGCGCCGCCGGCGCCGGCG
>JBJTIQ010000249.1:0-4939 GCA_046095085.1 Actinomycetota bacterium
CGCACCCTCGACTTCGGCGGCGTGCTCGTCAACGAGGTGCCGACGTGGCGCGCCGACCAGATGCCCTACGGCGGCCTACGCGATTCGGGCAACACGCGCGAGGGTCCGGCGTACTCCGTCGAGGAGATGACCGAGGAACGGCTGGTCATCTTCCACGGGTGAGCTAGGCGCGGGCGCCTTCAAGCTGTCCCATGTCCTCGAGGGAGACACCCTTCGTCTCGCGGATGTAGCGAGCGACGAACGGGATCGACAGGACCGCGAACACGGTGAAGATCCCGTAGGCCAGGCCGAGGGAGATCCCGGCCAGGCCGGGGAACGTCGTCGACACGATGAAGTTGGCTACCCACTGGGCGGATGCGGCGACTGCCAGAGCTGCCGCGCGGATGCGGTTGGGGAACATCTCGCCGAGGAGCACCCAGACGACCGGCCCCCACGTCGCAGCGAAGAACGCCACGTAGAGATTGAACGCGATCATCGCCACGATGTCGGGACCGTCGGTGAGCACCGGCTGCCCTTCCGCGTTGATGGGCGCCGTGCCGAAGATGAAGGTCAGCGTGGCGAGCGTGACGACCATGCCGCTCGATCCGACGAGGAGGAGCGGCTTGCGTCCGACGCGGTCGACGAGGGCGATGGCGACGATGGTGAAGGCCACGTTGACGCCGGTCGTGATGAGCGACGTCTCGAACGCCTGGGCCTCGCTGAATCCCACGGCCTCCCAGATCGTGTTGGAGTAGTAGAAGACGGCGTTGATGCCGACGAACTGCTGGAAGGCGCTGAGCAGGATGCCGATCCACACGATGGGCATCAGGCCGAAGGCCTTGCCCCGGAGGTCGGACATGCGCGGCTTGTGATCGCCCTGGAGCGACTGCTCGATGTCGTTGACGATGGGCGTGACGTCGACGGTGTAGATGGTCGAGAGCACCCCGGTTGCCTCGGCGGTCTTCCCGATCGATACGAGGTAACGCGGTGACTCGGGGATGCGCAGCACGAGCAGCGCGTAGACCACGGCAGGGATGAGCATGCTGAGGAACATCCACTGCCAGGCCTCGAGCCCCAGCAGCCATTCGTTGCGGGCGTTGCCCCCGGCCGCCTTGAGGACCAGGAAGTTCACCAGGCCGGTGGCGAAGATGCCGATGACGATGGCGAACTGCTGGAGAGATCCCATGCGTCCGCGGATCTGGGGCGGTGCGATCTCGGCGATGTACATGGGGGCCATGACGCTGGCCACGCCGATGCCGGCACCGCCGATGAAGCGCCACAGGCACAGGTCGTAGACGCCCAGGGGGAAGGCCTGGCCGATGGCCGCGACGAGGAAGAGCCCGGCAGCGACCAGCATGACCTTCTTGCGCCCGAAGCGATCGGCCAGCGAGCCGGCGAACCAGGCGCCGATAGCGGAGCCGATGAGCGCGATGGAGACGACGAAGCCGATGGCGAAGCCACCCAGCCCGAAGATGTCCTTGAGGGCGGTCGCCGCGCCGTTGATGACCGCGGAGTCATAGCCGAAGAGGAAGCCACCGAGCGCTGCTGTCGACGCGAGTCCGACGACTCGGCCGGTGCGGTAGTCCTTGCCGGTGGCTTGCGGGGTCGTTGCCATGGCGCCTCCCAGAGCTGGTGAACCGAACGCTAGGGCGGCGGGAAGGGGCGCGGGTGGTTTTCGGGAAGGTTGCTAGAGCCCGGTCTGTCGCACGCGACTGCCCACTGCGGGGGTTGCGCCGGGAAGGACCTCGATGCGGTCGTGGACCCACTCCTTCATCTCGGCCACGTGGCTGATGACTCCGACCGCTCGACCACGCGCGCGCAGGGCATCGAGTTGGTCGAGCACCACGCTCAGGGTGTCGGCATCGAGGGAGCCGAAGCCCTCGTCGACGAACAGGGTCTCGAGCGTGACGCCACCGCTCTCCTCGCGCACGACATCGGCGAGGCCCAGCGCCAGCGAGAGGGAGGCGTAGAAGGTCTCGCCGCCGGACAGCGTGGCGGGATCGCGGGTCTGGCCACTCCAGGCGTCGACGATGTCGATGCCCAGCCCCGACTGCGCATTGCCGGCCGCGCTCTCGGCGAGGGCAAAGGTGTATTTGCCGCTGCTCATGCGCTCCAGGTGCACCGATGCCGCCTCGAGCACGGCTCGGAACCGGCGCTGCACGGCGTAGGCCTGCAGGGTGAGCTTGCGAACGTTGGCGTTGCTGCGCGCGGTGACCAGGGCGCCGAGCTCGATTGCGGCCGCGGTCGTCGCGGACGTCGCGGCCGCGGAGGCTGTGGCATCTCGCCACTCGTCGCGATGGGCGAGCAGGGCACCGAGTGCCTCCGTCGCACGCACGGCTCGCTGCTGGGCGGCGAGGTGGTCGCTCTCGGCCGCGGCCAGCGCCGCCTTGGCCTCGGTGGCCGTGAGTGCCGCAGCCTCCGGATCGGTGTCGGCGGCCAGGCCCGCAGCGCGGGAACGGGCCTGCAGGAGCGCGTCGATCGCGGCGCGCTGGATGTCGATGCGCTCGATGGCCGCCTGCGCGCTGGCCGCGTCACCCAGCTCGGCGCGGTGGCGATCGGACTCCGTGCGCACGCGCTCGTCGAATGCGTCGCGGGCCGCCTGGGCGGTCGCCAGTTGGGCGACAAGCGCCTCGGTGGCGCTGGCGACGTCGACCTGCCTGCGCGCGAGTGCGGCCTGCCGCTGCGCGAGGTCATCGATCGAGTTGGCTGCCGCGAGGGCAGCCTTCGCGGCGGCGCGGGCTCGCTCGAGGTCGCCGGCCAGGACGTCGGGAGAGGCATCGCCGATCGTGGCGGTGATCGCCGCCAGGTCCTTGTCGATCGCACTCACCGCGTGCTGAGCCTCGCGGTAGGCCTTCTCCGCAGCGCTCTCGGTGGCGGCCGCGGCGTGAGCCATCGACTCCGCGCGTGCGACCTCGTCGTCGGTGATGAGGTCCTCGTCGCCGGCCGCTGCGGGCAGGGGATGCTCGAGCGCCCCGCAGACGGGGCAAGCCTGGCCGTCGACCAGGAGGGTGGCGAGGTGTGCGGCGCGCTGGTCGAGCTGGCGGCGCAGCAACTCCGCCGCGCTGGTGCGAGCCGCGTGCAGGCCGTCGCGCGCCTGCTGCAGTGCGTCGGATGCGGCCCTGTCGGCGGCTCGCGCGCGATCGGCGGCGACGACGAGATCGTCGCGAACGACGAGCGACTGGGCGAGCGACTCGAGGCGGGCCACCTCGGCGTCGAGCGCGGGGGCAGACGCGGCGGCAGCGCGTGCCTGCGCCAACTCGGCCTCGAGGGCACGCACCTGCTCGGGCAGCGCCTGCGCCTGGGCGCGCGTCGCCTCGAGAGCATCGGCAAGTCGAGCCACCGTCGCGCGCGCGATCTCTCCCTCACGCTCGCGTTGGTCGCCCTGTGCCTCCCATGCCGCCAGTGGCTCGAGGCGAGTGCGCTGGGCGACCATCTCGGCATCGCGCGAGCGGAGCCCGGTGTCGTCGAGTGCGGCATCGCCGGGATCGAGTGCGACGGCTGCCCGGGCGATCGCCTGGCTCGCGTCGGCTGCCGCTCGCGCGCTCTCGAGTGCGCGCTGGGCCGCGACGTCGGCCTGGCGAGCGGCGGCAAGGGCCGGGGCCAGGGCCGTGACATGGGCCGCGGCGCCGGTCGACTCGACCTCGAGGGCCGTGACCAGGGCATCGAGGTCGGCCTCGACCACCATCGCGGGGTCGAGCACCTCGGCCGCTCGCTGGCGCCCGATGGTCAGGGCCTGCTCCACGCGCGCAGCGGATTGGCCGCGCGCCTGCTGGGCCTCGTCGGCGGCGTGCTTGAGCTCGTCTTGCACGCGCTCGAGCACGCGGTCGTCGATGAGGCTGGCGAGGGTGCGGTAGCGGTCGGCGGGCTTGGCACGCAGCAGCGCGTCGAACTCCCCCTGGGGGAGGACGACGAGTCGGCGGAACTGCTCGACGGTGAGGCCGAGGCGCTGCTGGAGGTAGACGCCGATCTCCTTGGCCTCGCGCATCGGCGGCGTTGCGTCGTCGTGCACCACGAGGGTCTGTCGGGCGCGCTCGGACGTGGTGCCGGAACCGCGAGCCTTGAGTCGCTCGTAGGCCGGGTTGCGCGTGATGGTGTGGCGAACGCCGTTGACGCTGAACGTGAGGGTGACCTCGGTGGGCTCGTCGGGACCGCACAGGTGGCTGCGCAACCGACCGGCATCGGATTCGGCGCCGGACAGCGAGCCGTAGAGGGCGAAGACGATGGCATCGATGATCGTCGTCTTGCCCGAGCCGGTGGGGCCCTCGATCAAGAACAGCCCGGAGGCCGTCAGGCCGTCGAAGTCGATCGACTGCGGGCCGCGGAAGGGCCCGATGCCGCAGAACTCCATCGCGTGCAGTCTCACTCGGGCACGCCCCCGATGCGCACGCGCTCGACGGCCTCGCGCAGCAGCTCCTGCTCGACCTCGTCGGGCGGGGTCGTCGTCACGTGCTCGACGAATGCCTCGGCGATCGTGAGCGGGTCGGTGACCGGCTGGCCGTCGGCGTCGACAGCGATGACCGCCGCCGGAGCGGCGCGGTCGAAGGCGAGCTCCACGGTGTGCGGCAGGAGTGCGCGCAGGCGCCCCATGGGATCGACGGGACGCCGCGCGTCGGTGAGTCGCACGCGCACCCAGTGATCGGCGTAGGACGGCGTCGCCGGGTCGTCGAGGATCTCGTCGAGGGTGCCTGTCAGCGTGACGAGTTGACGTGGCACCGGCGTCGGCACCAACTCGATCGTCGGCGGCCCATCACCAGCGAAGTCGACGACGGTCACCGACTTGCGGTGCGCCTCCTCGGAGAACGAGAAGGCGAGCGGGGATCCGCTGTAGCGCACCGCTGGATCGACCACGGCCTGCGCGCCGTGCAGATGCCCGAGCGCGACGTAGTCGACGCCGGCGAAGACGGCCGCGGGAGCGTCGCCGATGCCACCGACCCGCAGGTCGCGCTCGGAGTCGCTGACG
>JBJTIQ010000250.1:0-6997 GCA_046095085.1 Actinomycetota bacterium
TTGCAGCTCGTCGACCTGCAGTACTCCGACATCAGGCCTGATCGCGGGCTGGCCCTGCGACTCGAGGCTTCCGGGCGGCTCGAACGCATCACGAGTCCCGAAGAAGTTACCCGCGCCATGGAGCGGCCCCCCGACGACACACGCGCATACTTCCGCGGTGAGTGCCTGCGCCGCTATGGAGAGGCGGTGGCCGCGGCGTCATGGGACTCCGTCATCTTCGACATTCCCGGCCACGACGCGCTCCAGCGAGTGCCTACCCTCGAGCCGGTTCGGGGCACGCGCGATCACGTCGGCCACCTGCTCGACGCAGCACCCTCCGCGGCCGACCTCCTGGAATCCCTCAGGGGCGCCTGAAGCGTGTCGGGCCCCGGCCGTGCTCTCGGTCTAGGGTGGGGGCATGAGCACCCAGGGGTCCGAAGGGCAGCGACGAGCTTCGCGGCCCGAGCAGGATGAGGTCGAAGTCGCCATGCCCGAGGGCTCCGCGCAGCGCGATGCCCTCGATGCTGACGTCGACGCCATCCTCGACGAGATCGACGAGGTCCTCGAGGAAAACGCCGAGGATTTCGTCAAGTCGTTTGTGCAGAAGGGCGGCGAGTGAGCCTGGAGCCATGGCACGGCCGACTGCCCGCCGCCTTCATGGCACCCGGCGGGTCGTCGTTTGCTGATTTCCTGGCTGTGCTCGACGGCCCCAGGTCCTCCCTCCCTGTCGCGGCCGGCGAGGGTCTCGGCGACATTCCGCACGCGACGACCATCGTTGCGTTCACCTACGCCGGTGGCGTCGTCATGGCGGGTGATCGACGAGCCACCATGGGCAACGTGATTGCGCAGCGCGACATCGAGAAGGTGTTCCCCGCCGATGAGCATTCGGTGGTGGGAATCGCAGGTGCGGCCGGCATAGCTGTCGAGTTGGTCCGGCTCTTCCAAGTCGAGCTCGAGCACTACGAAAAGATCGAGGGAATTCCCCTGTCGCTCGACGGCAAAGCCAACCGCCTCGCGGCCCTTCTTCGCGGCAATCTCAGCATGGCCCTGCAGGGGCTGGCCGTGGTGCCGGTGTTCGGCGGCTATGACCTCGCGAGCGATCGGGGGCGCATCTTTTCCTACGATGTCACCGGTGGGCGCTACGAAGAGCGCGAGCACCACGCCGTGGGGTCAGGATCGATGTTCGCCCGGGGCTCGCTGAAGAAGCTCTATCGCGCGGGGATGACCGAGGCAGACGCGCTGACCACCGCGATCGAGGTTCTCTACGACGCGGCCGATGACGATTCGGCGACGGGCGGCCCTGACCTGACGCGGCGGATCTTCCCCGTCATCGCCGTGGTGGATGCCACCGGTGTCCGCATGGTCGCGGAATCCGACGTGGAGGCGGTCGTACAAGCGGTCGTCAATGCCCGGATGTCGGCACCCGACGGACCGGTCGCCCCACTGCCGGGCGGGGGTGCGTCATGACAGTGCCGTTCTATGTCTCGCCCGAGCAGATCATCAAGGACAAGGCGGACTACGCGCGCAAGGGAATCGCGCGGGGCCGGAGCGTAGTCGTCTTGCAATACGCCGACGGCATCCTCTTCGTCGCCGAAAATCCCTCACGCGCCCTTCACAAGATTTCCGAGATCTACGATCGCATCGCCTTTGCCGCGGTGGGCAAATACAACGAGTTCGAAAACCTGCGCGTAGCCGGGGTGCGTCTGGCTGACCTGCGGGGCTACTCCTACGACCGACGCGATGTGACAGGGCGCAGCCTTGCCAATGCCTACGCCCAGACACTCGGGGCAATCTTTACCGAGACCACCAAGCCCTACGAGGTCGAGATCGTCGTCGCCGAGGTCGGTCAGGCGGCCGACGACGACCAGCTGTATCGCCTGACCTTCGACGGATCAGTGGCCGACGAGCGAGGCTTCGTGGCGATGGGTGGGCAGGCCGAGGAGATCTCCGCCGTTCTGTCCGACCAGTGGCGCGCGGGGCTCGATCTGGGCGTTGCCCTCGGTCTTGCCGTCCGGGCTCTCGGCGCGGGCGCCGCGGCACCACCCGAGGCGGGCCAGCTGGAGGTAGCCGTTCTCGAGCGGTCGCGACCCCGTCGTACGTTCCGGCGGCTGGGCGTGGATCGGCTCGCCGAGTTGCTGGGGGAGCCCGCCCCGGGGCCCGCGCCGGCCGGAGTGCCCGAATCCCCCGATAGCGGGTCGTAGTCGTGGAGCGCCGCATCTACGGGATCGAGACCGAATACGGCGTCACCTGCACGTTTCGTGGTCAACGCCGACTGAGTCCTGATGAGGTAGCGCGCTACCTGTTCCGGCGTGTGGTGTCCTGGGGCCGAAGCAGCAACGTGTTTCTTCGCAATGGCTCGCGACTCTACCTCGACGTAGGTAGCCACCCCGAATACGCAACCGCCGAATGCGATGACATCGTGCAGCTGATCACGCACGATCGCGCTGGTGAACGCATCCTCGAAGGCCTGCTCTTCGATGCCGAGCGGCGCCTGCACGAAGAGGGGATCGCGGGAGAGATCTACCTCTTCAAGAACAATACCGACAGCGCCGGCAATTCCTACGGTTGCCACGAGAACTACCTCGTGTCTCGTCACGGCGAGTTCCAGAAGTTGGCCGACTCGGTGCTCCCCTTCCTGGTGTCGCGACAGATCGTCTGTGGCGCCGGCAAGGTCCAGCAGACCCCGCGGGGAGCCGTCTACTGCGTGAGCCAGCGAGCCGACCACATCTGGGAGGGTGTCTCGAGCGCGACCACGCGGTCGCGGCCCATCATCAATACCCGCGATGAGCCCCACGCTGACGCCGAGCGCTATCGGCGCCTGCACGTGATCGTCGGCGACTCCAACATGAGCGAGGCGACCACGCTGCTGAAGGTCGGTTCGGCCGATCTCGTCCTGCGCATGCTCGAGGCAGGGGTCGTCATGCGCGACCTGACGCTCGAGAATCCCATTCGCGCCATCCGGGAGATCAGTCACGATCCATCGGGCACGCGCACCGTGAGGTTGGCCAACGGGCGCGAACTGACCAGCCTGCAGATCCAGTCGGAGTACTTCGAGAAGGCACGTGACTTCGCCGATCGACAGGGCTACGCGGATGACCCGGGGTCCGTCGTCAGTCGCACCCTCGAGCTATGGGAGCGCACCCTCAAGGCGGTTGAGACGGGCGATCTGTCACTCGTGGAGAACGACATCGACTGGGTGATCAAGCTGCGACTCATCGAGCGCTATATGGCGAAGCACGCCATGGCCTTGGCCGATCCGCGCATTGCCCAGCTCGACCTGGCCTATCACGACATCACGCGCTCGCGCGGGCTCTACTACCTGCTCCTTCGTCACGGGCAGGTGACGCGCCTGACCCATGAACCCGAGGTCCTTGAGGCCAAGTCCGTGCCTCCGCAGACCACCAGGGCACGCCTGCGCGGGGAGTTCATCCGCCGTGCACAGGAGCGGCGCCGTGACTTCACCGTCGACTGGGTTCACCTCAAGCTCAATGATCAGGCCCAACGCACCGTGCTGTGCAAGGACCCGTTCGCCAGCGTGGACGAGCGCGTCGACAAACTCATCGCGAGCATGTAGACCTCGGTCGAACGATGTCCCAGGCTAGGGTGGGGGCATGCGCCTACCCCTTGCTCTTGTCGGAGCCGCCACGCTCCTCGCCGCCTGCGGAGGGTCGTCCACGCCAAGCGAGTCGACCTCCTCCGCAGCACCCACGGAACCCGCGGCGGCCTGGGCCACCAGCGACTGCCTGCAGATCGCCCCGCCCACGGTGGCCGATGGCCCACCTGCTGACTCGGTGGAGAAGGACGGCGTGGCAACGACGGCGATCGTGGGCACCGCCCCGCTGGTCGGGGTCAGCGAGGCCGCGAGCCCGGCCACATCACTCGTGACGGTCGACCTCGTGGAGGGGTCGGGAGACGCCGTCGCTGCCGGGGCCACCGTCACCGTGGACTACTGCGGGGTCGGCTTGGATTCCGGTGCCATCTTTGACTCGTCGTTTGCGCGCGGCCAGCCCGCCACCTTCCCCCTCGATGGCGTGATCCTTGGCTGGCAGGAGGGGATCCCCGGCATGAAGCCCGGCGGACGCCGGCTCCTGATCATCCCGGGCGACCTGGCCTACGGCCCCAACCCGCCGCCCGGCTCGGGCATCGGGCCCAATGAGACGCTCGTGTTCGTCGTCGACATGCTGTCCAGCCCCTGAGCGCCGGAGGAACCATGACTGACAAGCCTGAGATCGACTTCATCGACGGACCGCCGCCGACCGACTTGGTCATCACCGACCTCGTCGTGGGCGATGGTGCCGAAGCCAAGGCTGGCGACCAGGTGCTCGTGCACTACGTCGGGGTCGACTTCGAGACCGGCGAGCAGTTCGACGCGTCGTGGGATCGCGGTGAGCCCATCAGGTTCCCGCTCGCGGGTCTGATCGCCGGCTGGCAGGAGGGGATCCCGGGGATGCGAGTTGGCGGTCGTCGCCAGTTGGTCATCCCGCCCGCCAAGGCCTACGGCGAGTCTGGGGCGCATCGTCTCGCCGGGCGCACCCTGGTTTTCATCATCGACCTTCTCGACGTCGGCTGACCTAGGGCGGGGGGCGTGCGCACGGATCGCACGGAGCGGCTGCTTAATCTCGTTCTCTGCTTACTCGGTGCTCGCATTCCGGTGTCTCGTGCAGCCATCCGAGAGGCCGTACCCGGCTACGGCGATTCGGCATCGTCAGAGGCCTTTGAGCGCATGTTCGAGCGAGACAAGGACGAGCTTCGGACCATGGGCGTGCCGATCGACACCGTTCTATCGTCCGACGGGGACGTCGAGGGATATCGAATTCGCAGCGACGAGTACTCCATGCCGGCAGTCGCATTCACGAGTGCCGAGCTGGCGGTTCTAGGTCTTGCAGCGCAGGCCTGGAGCGATGCGGCCCTGGGCAGCGCCGCCCAGGGGGCCCTGCGCAAGATCGAGGCCGTAACCGGTGCTCGATCGCAATCCCTCGATATCGGGATCAGCCTGACCGCAAGGCCGGGCGCTGGCGACCATCTCCTGCCGACCCTCTGGGAGGCGATCCGGTCGCGACGGGTCGTGGGGTTCGCCTATCGGGGGCTGCGCGATGCCGCGACGGGTCAGCGCATCGTCGAGCCCTGGGGGACGGCCCGAGTACGCGGAGCCTGGTACCTCGCGGGGCACGAGCGCGATCGCGCCGACACCCGTGTCTTCCGACTCTCAAGGGTCGAGGGGACGAGCACGCCCTCGTCGCCGCCAGCCGCATTCGACGGGGCCAGCGCCCGCGATGTGCGAGGCGTCATCGAGCGGCTCGCGGATGACGACCCGATGGCGGTGGCTCGCGTCGAGGTGACCTCCGGGGGAGTGCGGCTCCGGTTGCGCGCTGATGATCCCGCTGACTCGCCGCTGGTCGTGCGGTATTCGGACGAGAGTCAGCTCGTGTCCGACATTGCTGAACTCGGGCGTTCGGCGCGGGTCATCGACCCGGTCGAGCTCCGAGATGAGGTCCAGCGGTCGCTCGCCGCTGTCATCGAGGCTCACGGGGGTGCACGGTGAGTGCCCCCGCCGCTGAGCGCCTGTCGCGGCTACTGGCTCTCGTGCCCTGGTTGTCGCAGCACAGCGGGGTCTCGATCTCGGAGGCGGCGCGACATTTTGGCGTCACCCCGGGTGAGCTCGAGCGCGATCTGTGGCTCGTCGTGTGCTGCGGGCTGCCCGGGCATGGACCGGATCAACTCATCGACATCCAGTTCTGGGACGACGACGGGATCATCGACGTCATCGACACGCAGACCCTCGAGCGACCCCTTCGACTGAGTATCGCCGAGGCCACGGCACTCGCGGTCGGACTCCGCATGCTCGCGCAGGTGCCCGGAAGCCATGAACGCGGGGCAATCGCGTCAGCAACCGCCAGGCTGGAGGAGGCAGCGGGCGCGGCCCTTGACGCGGACCAGGCGGTCGTGGTCGTCGAGACCACGACCGATGCGGTGCGTTCGGTCCTCGACGACGCGTTGGCACGCCGACGAGCTTTGCATCTTGTCTATGCCGGAGCCACGCGCGATGCCATCACCGATCGTGTCGTCGATCCCCGTGCAGTCGTTCACCAGGACGGATTCGACTACCTCGATGCGTGGTGCCGCGATGCCGGCGCGCAACGGACGTTCCGCCTCGACCGTGTCGTGAGCGCTCGAGTTCTCGACGAGCCCGCCGCGGTCCCCGACGACCTCGCCCCTCCCGCCACCGCGCCCACGTCGGGCGTCCCGGTTCGGCTGGCCTTCACCGAGAGCGCCGCCTGGGTCCTGGACGCCCTCGATCTGGTGGACGTCGTGCGCGACCCAGGACACGGGGGGAGGGCCACCCTTCGCGTCGCCGATCGAGCCTGGATCGTCCGGCTCGTCCTAGGGCAGGGTGGCAACCTCGTGATCGAGGCTCCCGAGGACCTGCGTCAGGAGGTCGCAGCGACCGCGCGGGCCGGCCTGTGTCGCTCCGAGGTAGCCCATGGGCCCTGGTGGAGGGTTACCATGGGCGGGCCGGCAGGGCGTGAGATCCGGCCCTGACGAAAGGCGGAGGCATGCCCTTCAATCTGCGAGGGCCCGAGATCCTCATTCTCGTTCTGATCATCCTCTTGCTGTTCGGTGCTAAGCGGCTTCCGGATGTGGCGCGTGGCCTCGGCAGGTCGTTGCGCATCCTGAAGTCCGAGACGCGCGAGATGCAGGCCGACGGCACCACGGATGCGCCCGCCGCCGTTGACGCAGGCACCACTCAGGCCGCTGCGCCCCTCCCGCCGGCACCTCCGGCTGCTGACCCGGCCCCTCCAGCGGCGCAGAGCGCCACACCGGCCCCGCAGCCGGAGCGCTCCGAGTCATAGCCGGTGGCCGCGCCGCCCGACACCAGCCCCCCGAAGCGTCGTCGTGGGGGTTCGTCCGACGCTGAGTCCGCAATGCCCCTCGTGGAGCATCTGCGTGAGTTGCGCTCGCGCCTGGTCAAGGCCGGACTCGCGATCGTCGTGGGCATGGTCGTCGGCTGGATCTACTA
>JBJTIQ010000251.1:0-8424 GCA_046095085.1 Actinomycetota bacterium
GGCGCCTGCATGTTGTCGAATTCCTGGCGCTTCGCGCGCTTGGACTTGCGGCCGCGCGACGGACGTCCGCCGGGCTTGCCGAACGCACCCGCGGTGCCACCCCGACCACCGGGTCCGCCTCCGCGACCGACTCCCGGCATGATGCCGCCGCGCGTCCCCGGCGCTCCGCGCCCGGCCGGCGCACGTCCCGGTGCACCGGGCACTCGTCCCGGCGGTGCGCCGGGTGGTCGTCCCGGTGGTCCCGGCGGCCGTCCCGGCGGTGCGCCGGGTGGTCGTCCCGGTGGTCCCGGCGGCGGCCGCGGCGGCTTCGGCGCACCCGGTGGTGGCGGTCCCGGTGGCGCCCCCGGGGGTCGTCCCGGTGGTTTCGGCGCACCCGGTGGCGGCGGTCGCGGAGGCGGACCCGGTGGTCGGGGTGGCACCGCGGGTGCGTTCGGCAAGCCCGGCGGACGTCCGTCGCGCGGCCGCAAGTCCAAGCGCGCGAAGCGCCAGGAATTCGACAACATGCAGGCGCCGACGATTGGTGGCGTAAGGCTGCCGCGCGGCAATGGTGCGGTCGTGCGCCTTCCACGAGGAGCGAGCCTGACCGACTTCGCGGAGAAGATCGATGCGAGCCCTGCCGACCTCGTGACCGTGCTGTTCAAGCTAGGCGAGATGGTCACGGCCACCCAGTCGGTCGACGACGACACCCTGAAGCTCCTCGGGAGCGAACTCGACTTCGACGTCCAGGTCGTCTCGCCCGAGGACGAAGACCGTGAGCTCCTCGAGTCCTTCGACCTCGACTTCGGCGAGGACGAGGGCGACGAGGCCGACCTGGCGGCTCGACCGCCGGTCGTAACCGTCATGGGTCACGTTGATCACGGCAAGACCAAGTTGCTCGACGCACTTCGCCAGACCAATGTCGTGGCCGGTGAGGCCGGCGGGATCACCCAGCACATCGGCGCCTACCAGATCACCGCACACCCGGGCGATGGCGAACGCCAGATCACCTTCATCGATACCCCCGGACATGAGGCCTTCACGGCCATGCGCGCGCGCGGCGCTCAGGTCACCGACATCGCGGTGCTCGTGGTCGCAGCCGACGATGGCGTCAAGCCCCAGACCATTGAGGCCCTCACCCACGCGCAGGCGGCCGAGGTCCCCATCGTCGTCGCCGTCAACAAGGTCGACAAGGAGGGCGCCGACCCTTCGAAGGTGCGCGGGCAGCTCACGGAGTTTGGGCTCGTCGCCGAGGAATACGGCGGCGAGACGATGATTGTCGATGTCTCCGCGGTGCAGCGCACGGGACTCGATGATCTCCTCGAGGCCATCCTGCTGACCGCTGATGCGGCGCTCGACCTGCGAGCCAATCCGGTGCAGGACGCTCAAGGCGTTGCGATCGAAGCTCACCTCGACCGAGGCCGCGGGCCGGTTGCCACCGTCCTGGTCCAGCGAGGCACCCTGCGCCCCGGGGATTCGATCGTTGCGGGTGACGCCTACGGTCGCGTACGCGCGATGCTCGACGAAGACGGCAACCCTGTCGATGAGGCGCTTCCATCTCGTCCCGTGCAGGTGCTCGGCCTGACGTCCGTGCCCGGAGCTGGCGACACGTTCTTGGTCGTGGGCGAGGACCGCATCGCGAGGCAGATCGCGCAGACTCGCCAGGCACGCGAGCGCAACGCGCAACTCGCCAAGTCGCGTGCTCGCCGCACCCTCGAGGACTTCCTCAAGAGCATCGAAGAAGGTGAGCAGCGCGAACTCAACCTCATCCTCAAGGGCGATGTCTCGGGCTCGGTCGAAGCCCTCGAGGATGCTCTTTTGAAGATCGAGGTAGGCGACGACGTATCCCTGCGGGTCATTCATCGAGGCGTCGGCGCGATCACCAAGAGCGATGTCACCCTCGCCAGCGCCTCGGACGCCGTCGTCGTTGGCTTCAACGTTCGCCCCGAAGGCAAGGTCGCCGAATACGCGAGCCAGGAGGGCGTTGACGTCCGCTTCTATTCGGTCATCTACCAGGCCATCGAGGAGATCGAGGCGGCGCTTCGGGGCATGCTCAAGCCCGAGTTCGAGGAGTTCCAGCTGGGCATGGCGGAGGTCCGCGAGGTGTTCAAGTCGTCCAAGTTCGGCACCATCGCTGGCTGCCTCGTGCGCTCGGGCGACATCCGTCGCAACACCAAGGCTCGACTCATCCGAGACGGTGCCGTGGTGGCCAACGATCTCACAATCTCCGGCCTGCGCCGCTTCAAGGACGACGTCACCGAAGTGCGTGAGGGCTTCGAGTGCGGCATCAACCTCGGCTCCTACCAGGACGTCAAGGTCGACGACGTCATCGAGACCTACGAGATGCGAGAGAAGGCGCGCGCCTAATCTGCTGGAGGCCGGCGTGTTCGTCGCCACATGCGAGGTCGATGCCCTCCTGGGCGACGTGCACTCGCTGAAGGAGAAGCGGGCGTTGATTCGCCCGCTGGTGAAGGAGGTACGGCGCGAGTTCGACGTGGCGGTCGCCGAGACCGGCTACCAGGATCTGCATAGGCGCACACTCGTGACCGTTGCCGCGGTCTCCGGGTCGGCGGCACACGCCCGTCAGGTGGCGGATTCCTGCGAGGCCTGGTTCGCTGCCCGTCCCGAGATCGAGATTCTGGCGGTACGCCGAAGGCTCTTCGGCGGTGACGATGAGGGGATGCACTGATGGCTTCAGAGTCCAGGGCCCGCAAGCTTGCCGACCGTGTGCGCGAGATCGTGGCCGAAACGCTTGAGATGCGCGTCAAGGACCCCCGGCTCGGCTTCATCACCGTCACCGATGCCCGCGTGACCCCTGATCTTCGTGACGCGACGATCTTCTACACCGTCTACGGAGACGACGAGGCGCGTGCCTCCACCGCGGCTGCACTGGAGTCCGCCAAGGGTGTGCTGCGCAGCGACGTCGGCCGCCAGACCGGCATCAAGCACACCCCCTCGCTGACCTTCATTCCCGATGCACTCCCCGACACGGCGCGTCAGATAGACGACCTCCTTCGCGTCGCAGCCGAGTCGGATGCGCAGGTGCACGAGCGTGCTACCGGCGCTGCCTATGCGGGCGACCCGGATCCCTACCGTCAGCCGCGCATCGACGACGCTGCCGACGAGGACTAGCCGGCGATCCCGTGAATGATCCGGTCGGCATCCTGATCGTCGACAAGCCATCGGGGATCACCTCTCACGGCGTCGTGGGGCGTGTTCGCAAGGCGCTGGGGACCCGCAAGGTGGGGCATGCGGGCACGCTGGACCCGGATGCGACGGGAGTCCTGGTCGTGGGCGTCGGCCAGGCGACTCGACTGCTCGGCTACCTCGCCGCCAGCGACAAGGCATACGCCAGCACGATCATCCTGGGTGAATCAACCGTCACTGACGACGCGGCCGGCGAGGTCATCGCTGCAACCGATGCCGCCGGGCTATCCGACTCGCAGATCGCCCGCGCGATGGCCCACTTCGTGGGCGAGATCCAGCAGCGGCCGAGTGCGGTGAGTGCGATCAAGGTGGCTGGCAAGCGAGCGTATGACCTGGTGCGATCCGGGGAGGATGTCGAGTTATCGGCACGGCCGGTCACCGTGCACTCCTTCGATCTGCTCGGGGTGCGTCATGAGCGACGCGACGAACGCACGGTAGCGATGGTCGATGTGTCCGTCGACTGCTCGGCAGGCACCTACGTCCGGGCACTCGCCCGCGATCTCGGCCAGAGCCTGGGTGTCGGTGGGCACGTGTCCACGTTGAGACGAACTCGATCCGGCGCGTTCGACCTGACGGATGCAATGGCCCTCGAGGAGCTTGGAGTCGGCGGGCCACTCATGTCGGCAGCGGAGGCGGCACGGCGCACGCTGCCCGCCGTCGAGATCGACGGCGATGCGGCGCGGCTCGCACGCCACGGCGTGCAATTGCCGTGGCCAGCCGGCATGGAGGGAGGCTCCACCGCCTTCATTCACGGCGACGACCGTGTCGGGGTGGCCCAGCAGCGCGACGGCCGTGCCGTGTGGGCGGCGGTCTTCGGCTAGCGGGCGAGCGTGCCGTGCGCCGTGTCAGGCGATAGGTCCTCGACGAGGATCCGAAGCCATTCGTCGCACACTGCATCGAGGGGAAAGGATGCCCGGACCTGCCGCTGCGCCTCCGCAGCGGCCGCGGCCCAGGAGCCCGATGACACCGTGTCGTGGATTGCCTGCGCCACTGCGCCGGGATCGGCGTGGATCCAGCGTCGGTCGTAGATGGTGTCGGCGCCAGGCCAGGGGAGCAGGGCGGGGACGGCGCCCGACGCCATCCCCTCGGCGGGGGCCAGGTGGAAGCTCTCGTCGTCGGACGTGGAGAGCACCCAGCCCACGCGCCGCAGCCACGCGGGCACATCGCCACCGAATCCATCGAACGACACCGCACCCTTGACGGTCGGGTCATCGTGAAGGCGGCTGAAGAGTGCCTCGGTGTCGGCCCGCTCCTCGGGTTTGCGCCAGATCCACCAGTAGTCCCAGGGCAGCTTGGACTTGACGGCGAGCCGATAGCGACGATCGCGTCGACGCAGGAGAGAGAGGACATCGACCCCGAGGTCGGGTCGCTTGCGCATGGGGGAGATGCCGATCATGCCCAGGGTGAACTCGGCACCGGGCAGTTTGGGTCGCGCGAACTGATCGACGTCGACCCAGTTGGGAATCACGACGATGCGGTCGGCTGGCCACCCGGTGCGCTCGGCGGTCAGCTGACCGTAGAACGGGCTGACGCAGACGACTTGATCGACCGCGTCGATCCGCACGTCGGACAGCCAGCCTGCATCGAGTTCGAAGCGATGCAGGCGAACGATGAGCCGCTGCCCGGCGCGCTTGTGGCGGCTGTACCAGACGATGTTGGGCCCGGCCCACTCGCAGATGACGACGTCGGCCCACTCGACCATCTCGCGACTGGCCTGCTCGTCGTGCGTCGACAGGCTGCTCCAGGTGTCGAGGCGCACTTCAATGCCCGGCACGGACCGCAGGTGGTCGAGGAGGCGCGAGAAGAACTTCAGGTCGTGACTGGCGACGCCGACGCGAAGCGGCCGCTCCCGCTGGGCAAGGGCACCGGGCCGCGGGGGGAAGGCGCGAGCCAACAACGAAGACAGTCGGTCGGCGGAGGACGCCATGCTGAATGGCCGGGCTGCGGAAGTCATAGCCTCGCGCGCCGAGTCGTAGTCCTGCGGCGAGTCGATGGCTGCCGCGACCGCCGCCACGATGTCGCCCTCGTCGCCGACGAAGAAGGGGTAGTCCGAGCCGAGGAGATCCTCGTGCATGGGGGTGCGATTGAGCAGCGCCGGGAGCCCGAGCGATCCGAACTCCAGGACCTTGGTCGAGAGTTCGAGACTGGCGTCCATCTCGGGGTCGCGCCATGACAGGCCGAGGTCGGCGGAGGCGGTGAGGCGCATAGCCTCCTGGCGCGGCATGCCGCCGTGCCAGATCACACCGGGACTGGTCTGCAGAGCTTCGCGCATGCGCCGCGACCAGTCCGGGTCGTCCGGGACGTCGTGGATCTTGTCGCCGATCATATGGAGCTCGACGGCAATGCCTTGGTCGGCAAGCAGGGCCGGAAGCCGAGTCATCTGCAGGGTGTTCCACAGGGGGGCGAACTTGCCCGTATAGACGAGGCTGATGGGGGTTTCGCGCCCCTGCAGTGCGGGCCGAGGTGCGATCGGGAAGTCAGGCTCCGGGACCACCGGGCTCCACAGCACGGAGCGCCCGCACGCGGCGGGGACCGTCGACTCCAGCAGGTCCCTGAGCTCCTCCGTCTGGCAGAGCATGAATCGGCTCGACTCAGCGACGGACTCGAGTTGCTCGAGCGTCTCGGGAAGCATGTCGATGGGCGACTGCGGGATGTCGGTGAGATAGGTCCACAGGCGTCCGCCGAGCGAACTCGCGGCCGCCGCCGTGACCAGTCGCAGTCCGCGAACCACGATGAGATCGGCCCGGCCCGACAGGGGTGGCTCCGCCGCCCCGCCAGGCGGCTCCGCGCCATCGAGCTGCTCGAGGAGGCCCACCGCCTCGGGTACGGAAAGCGGCGTCTTGCCGACGGTGAGCTGCTCGCTGAAGGGATCGATGACGTGCACGCCCGGTAGGGCGCGGATCGGATCGACGAGTCGCGGCGTTTCGACGGGGGCCTTCAAGAGGACTCGCACGTCGACGCCGCATCGCGAGAGGGCCTCGGCCATCGACTGGACCCAGATGGCCGACCCATCGAGGATGTTGAGGTTGACGTCGCCGTAGACGATCGCCCGAAGGCCTCGCGTCATGAGGTGCCCCACAGGGCTGCGTCACTGTGCCGCGATCGCGTGGGCAACCCCGCCACGCGCTCGACGAGCAGGTCCGCGAGGGCGTGCTTATCGCCCAGGTCGACCTGGGCGGCCACCAGCGGCGAGCCGCTGGCCAGCGACAGTTCATCGCGCGTGCGCGCCCCGTGGACACCGACGACGGCGATGCCGTGGTCGTGGAGGGCGTCTCGTGCACGATCGGCGAGAGGCGTCGATACGAGCACCTCGTGCGGTCGCCATGTCTGCAGCAGCACGGCATCGATGTCGGCGTCATGGGTGACGAGGGAGATGTCCCAGCATGCGGCTGGACGACCCCGCAGCCCAAGTCGCTGCGCCAGGTCGCGCAGGCACACGGGTGCCGAGGCGTGTAGGAGGACCTCGCGTCGCAGTGCGCGACCTTCCTCGTCGGTGAGCGGCGCCTGCGCGGCCGCCAGCGCACCCGGCAGGTCAGTGCCCGCCTCGATCTTGACGCGTGACAACGCCGTGCGGGGCAGGAGGCTGTCGATATCGGCGTCGGGGCCGCCGACGAGCCGTCGCCCGGAGGCGAGGACCCCCAGGCTCCCGGGGTGCGCGCCCACCGTGCCGTCGGCAATGCGCAGGGGCGACATGATGCCGAATGCGGCGGACGACAGGGCGGCGCGTCGAGCCGCGACCAAGGGCAGCCGGGGATCCGGTGAGATCGTCCGGATGCCCGCGGCGGACAGGGCTTGCGAGAGGTTCGCCGCGAGAGCGCGGTCGCCCAGTGCGCTCCGCGGGTCGGTGAGTGGATCGGATCCGAAGATCGCGGCACGATCGGGCCGTCCGGTATCGGGCGTCGTCCAGGCTGCCGGGTCGATTCCTGGATTCCACGGGTTGTCGCGCCGGGAACCGGGCCCGTCGACGACAAGATCGCACCGCGCTGCGAGCGGTGCGAGGAAGGCAGTGCTAGCCACGGGCGTGTTACGCAGCAGAACGACCGGAATCCCCTGTTCGCGAGCAGCGTCGATGAGTCGAAGCGCCGCGAGTTGCCGATCCGCCGCTGCGGGGTCGCCCAGGAATGCCCATGATTCGCCGGGCAGCGCCGAGGCTGATTCGATGACCACGAGGTCCGCGCCGAGGGCACGGAGGGTCTCCGCCGCCTCGTGGGGGAGGGCGGGGGTGACGGCGGCATACGGCGACCAGGCGGCGGCCGTCGCTTCGGAGAGGGCCCCCACGATGGCAAAGGCCGAATCCGGCCGCGCGGATGCGCGAGGCACGAGCAGGCGCGCGGCATCGGTGTCGAGCGCATCGTCGCGGCGCGGACGGGTCGAGCCTGCACCTCCGGGCGTGCCCCTCGCGCGCCGCCGCAGGCGCCATACCCGCCAGAGATCGCGCGGGAGCAGCACGAGGCGTCGAGGACTTCGCGCCGCCTCGACCAGCAGCGACCCCACGGTGTACTTGGCGCTGCGTTCCATGCGCTCCAGGGCCCGCTCGGCGCGCTCGGCTCGAGCCTCCGCCTGTCGCAGCTGCCCGCGCAGGCGCGCGCGGTCTGACAGCGCGCGCTCGGCGGTGGCCCCGGCCTCCGGGGCCGTGTCGGGCGCGGTGTCGGCGACGGGCTCCGTCATGCTGGGTCTCGGTCGTCGAGCCAGTCGAGGATCACATTGGCGATGCGCTGGCCGGCGCGGCCATCCCACAGCGGGGGTGCCTTGGTGTCGTCGGTCTCCCCGGTCAGCGCGAGGTCGAGTAGGTCGAGCAGCGTGTCGGGGGACGCGAGCCGGTTGGTGCCATGGGTGATGGTGATCGGTCGCTCGGTGTTGGGCCGCAGCGTGAGGCACGGAACCCCGAGGATCGTCGTCTCTTCCTGCACCCCGCCGGAGTCGGTAATGACGGCGGCGCTTCCGCGTACGAGCGAGGTGAACTCCAGGTAGCCGAGGGGTTCGACGACATGGATGCGCGGATGATCGGCGATGCCGAGCGCCTCGAGCACCGCGCGCCCCCGCGGGTGTAGCGGCAGCACGATGTCGGCCCTGGCCGCGGCGGCATGCATGAGCGCGACGAGGGCTCCCGCGGCCTCGGGATCGTCGACGTTGCCGGGCCGGTGGAGCGTGGCGACGAGGTAGCGCTCGGGAAGCCCCAGCGCGTCGCGGGCGCGCTCGGCGTCGAGGCGGTCGAGGTTGGCCAGCAGAGTGTCGATCATC
>JBJTIQ010000252.1:0-4713 GCA_046095085.1 Actinomycetota bacterium
CGCCGCCCGGCCACCCCGATGCCGCACCCAGCGAGCACCTCGCGGCGTGGCCGTCCGTTGATCCCACGATCATCGATGCCCAACTCGGCGAACAGGTTGCGCTCGTGCGCCGGATCGTCGAGCTCGGGCGCGCAGCACGCGCCGCCTCGAGTGTACGCACGCGCCAGCCCCTCGCTCGGGCACTGGTCTCAGCACCCGGATGGCCGGCGCTGCCGGCCGATCTCGTCGCGGAGGTAGCGAGCGAACTCAACGTGGTCGACATGTCGAGTCTGTCGGCGTCGGAGGGCAACCTCGTCGACGTCACGGCAAAGGCCAACTTCCGTGCGCTCGGCAAGCGCTTCGGCAAGCAGACCCCGACGGTTGCCGGGGCTATTGCCGCGGCCGACGCCGCGTCATTATCCGCCGCCCTGCGCAACGGCGATGCGATGGTCGACGTGCCCGGCATGGGGGCGGTCAGCATCTCCTCCGACGATGTCATCGTCACCGAGACCCCCCGCGAAGGCTGGTCGGTCGCCAGCGGCGAGGGCGAGACTGTCGCCCTCGACCTGCACCTCACCCCCGAGCTCCGGCGCCTGGGCACCGCCCGCGAGGCCATCCGCCTCATCCAGGAGGCCCGTAAGAACGCCGGACTGGATATCTCCGATCGCATCGACCTCACCTGGTCGTCCACCGACGACGCGGTCGCGCAGGCATTGCGCGATCATGGCGACCAGATCGCCGGCGAGGTCCTCGCTATCTCCTTTGCCGAGGGGCCGGCAGCCGAGGGATCATTCAGCGGCTTCGATCCCGATCTCGCGCTCACATTCGCTCTGCGCAAGGCATAGGCGGTCGCGCGGGTGAACGTCCCCAACATCGCGAGCAACACTCCCCTCTGGCTGGCGCTCCTCACGACATTCGTCGCGGCAGTGTCGGGTGCGCTGATCGGCCGCACCCCCGGTCGCGTGAAGTACGACATCGTCGGCATCACGCTCTTCGCGTTCTTCCTCGGGCTCGGCGGCGGCATTACGCGCGATGTGCTCCTGGGCAATCTCCCGCCGTTGGCGCTTCGCTCGCCGTGGTATGTCGTGACGGTGCTGGGTGCGGTCGTCGTCGTGCTGGTCATCGGCCGATGGATTCCCGTCGACGGGTGGATCTTCATCCTCCTCGATGCCCTCGCCCTCGGCCTCTACGGCGTGATCGCGGCGCAGATGGCCCTGGAGTTCGGACTTCCGGACGTCGGGGCCATCGCCGTGGGCATCCTCGCTGCCATCGCCGGTGGCGTGCTGGTCGCCCTGCTGCGCGGCGAGACACCCGAGATCCTGCGCCCCAGCCAGCCCTACGCCATCCTCGTACTCATCGGGGTCACGATCTTCGTGCTGCTCGATGAATACAGTGCCGGGATCGCTGCATTCCTGTGCGTGGGCTCGGTCGTCGGCCTGAGGTTTGTCACCCTGCACTGGGATATTCGGACACGCGCGATCCGCCCCATCGAGCGCGATCAGGGCGGAACCTCCGGCGATATGTGAGGCTTGGGGCATGCCCTTCGACCTGGTGCTTGGACTGCCGGTCCATCCCCTCGTCGTGCACTTCGCCATCGTCCTTCTGATCGTCGGGGCCCTAGGGTTCATCGCCATCGTGCTCATCCCCCGGTGGCGCGCAGCCCTGGGCTGGGCGGTCATCGTCCTGCTCGCGCTGGGCTGCATTGCGGCGTTCGCCGCCAAGCAGTCCGGTGAGGCGCTGTCCGAGCGCGTCGGACTCCCCCAGGAGCACGCCGAGTGGGGCGATCGCCTCTTCCCGGCGTCTCTCGCACTGCTCGCCATCGCAGTCGCGTGGTACCTGTGGCAGCGCCGGTCATCGGGCGCGGCGGTCACGGCACTCGGCGTGCTGGGCATCCTCGTCGCCATCGGCTCCATTGCCCTGACGACCGTCGTCGGCCACAGCGGGGCCGAGGCCGTGTGGGCATCGCGGGTTGCGCCCGCGTCCGCCGACACGACCCAGGCCGATGCCTCAGGTGACGCCACCATCTCCATGACGGAGGTGGCCGCTCACGCCACGCCCGACGACTGCTGGTCGGTGGTCAACGGCAACGTCTACAACCTCACGGCGTGGATCTCCCAGCATCCCGGTGGCCCCCAGGTCATCGAGGGCATGTGCGGGATCGATGCCACGCAGGCCTTCACCGACATGCACGGCGGCCAGGCCGAGCCCGAGCAGGTGCTCGCCGGCTACGAGGTGGGACCGCTGGGCTAACTGCGCCCAGTATTCTTCAGGGGAACCTCGGCCACCTCGCAGGCACCTCGGTCGAGGTCCTCGGGCCGGTAGGGATTGCCGGCGGCCGAGCCGACCAAGGTCGTCCACTTCTCCATCACGGCGCGAATGTCTGCCTTCGCACCTGCCGAGACCTTGGGATCGAGGAGATTGACGGGACAGTAAGCCAGGTTCTTCTCGGGCCGCACGAACATGAACTCGTAGCCACCCCAGGCCTCATCGTCTTCCCACGCGGGGACCGTCGCGATGACATCGCCAACCTTGACCACGTCTCCCCTCTTCAGCGTGGTCTTCACGTGATCGAGGGAGAAGATCGAGTTGGTGGCCTCGTCGAACATGATGTAGAGCTCAACGTCCTTGCTCTCCGGCTGGTCGCGGACCTCGAGGACCTTGCCATTGACCGGTGAGATCACGGGGGTGCCAATCTTTAGCATCATGAAGGTCAAGGCTGGCTCGGTGAATCCGTTGTAGTCGCGGCCGAAGATCTTGATGGGCTGGAAGGGGCCCAGATCCTTGGCGCTTGACCACAGCCATGGGTCTGCCTTGAAGTCGAGTGTGAGGTTCTGGAAGGGGAACTCCGACGAGGTGCCGCCACCCGGATCGGGCGGAGCGACTTTGCATGCGGCCAATTGCTTCTTCTGCTTGGCAGTCAAGGTCTTGGCCTTGGCGATCGCGGCTGCGGCCTTGGCGCCAAACTTCTGGGTCAGGCAGGCGCGCGTCGCGTTGTCGAGGGGCACGGCGCTCGCACCCGCGGGTGCGACCAGCATTCCCACGACGAGCGCGAGGCAGACGGCGAGTGACGCGCGACGCATGGATACCCCCATCGTGACCAGCGTGCCCCTGCGGTAGGGACCGCGCGCTCAGGTTACGTCCGGGAAGGACCTGCTTCCCTCCGAACGACGGACTCCCCGGCGTAGCGGCCCTAGGGCGTGGGCGCCTTGGGCTCCACGGACGTCACCTTGTCGAGTTCGGCCAATTGCCCGGAGATCGTGTCGCGCAGCTTGGTGCGATAGGTGCGCTCGAACGTGCGCAGCTCGTTGACCTTGGTCTCGAGGGAGGCACGCTGATCGTCGAGCGCACCGGTCACCTTCTTTGCCTCCTCACGGGCCTTGGTGAGGATCGTGTCGGCCTCGGACTTCGCCGACGCCACGGTCTCGTCGGCCGTGCGCTGGGCGGCTTCGAGCATGGCGAAGGCCCGAGCCGGCACGTCCTGGCTCGCCGGGGCGGGGGTAGCCATGGCCGCCGCCGCGACCACCGCGGGCGCGGCTGCTGGAGCGGCGGGAGCAGGAGGAGCAGCAGCAGCGGCCGGTGCCTGGGTCGCCGTCGCGACCCGGCGCGCCTCGGTGAGCTTGGTCTCGGCCGCCTTCTCCTTCGCCTCGGCCTCGGCCAGCTTGGCCTTGGCGTCGGCCAGCTTGGCATCGGCGTCTTTGTCCTTGGCCTGGGCGTCGGTGAGCTTGGCGCTCGCATCGGCCAGTGTCTTCTGCGCCTCATCCCACTTCTTCTGCGCATCGGTCATCGACACCGAGGCGGGGGCGGGGGTCAGCTTGGGTGCCTGGGCGATCTGGGCCTTCAGGTCGTCGTTCTCCGTCTGGAGCTGGCCAATGGCGCTCTCGACCTCGTCGAGGAACGTGTCGACCTCGTCCATGTCGTAGCCCGTGCGCATCTTGACGGTGCTGAATTGCTTCTCGTGTACGTCTTTCGGCGTGAGGGCCACGATGACTCCTACCTAGAGGGCGAGGGCGAGGTTGATGAGGATCTGGACGGCGATGATGAGGATGAGGAACGCGAGGTCGAATTGGACCCCGCCCAGGCGCAGCGGCGGGATGAATCGCCGAAGGAGTCGCAGCGGCGGGTCGGTGAGGGAGTAGATCGCCTCGGCCAGCAGGAGCAGCGGTCCGCGCGGCTGCCACGAGCGAGCGAAGATCTGCACGAGGTCGAAGACCAGCCTGCCGATGAGGACCAGCCAGTAGAGCCACAGGACGGTGGCGAGCACCTGCCCGACCACGCCCACGGCTCCTCCTGCGTCCTCGCGCGCACGGCGGCTATCCGCGCCCTGCGCTCAACTCTGATTGAAGAAGCCGGGCTGCGCGAGTTGGGCCCGCGCCTCCGCGCCGACCTCGACATTGGCAGGTGAGAGCAGGAACACCTTGTTGGTCACGCGCTCGATCGTGCCGTGGAGGCCGAACACGAGACCGGCGGCGAAGTCGACGATGCGCTTGGCGTCCCCGTCGTCGAGTTCGGACAGGTTCATGATCACCGGGATGCCCTCCCGATAGTCCTCCCCGATCCGACGGGCATCGTTGTAACTGCGCGGATGCACGGTCTCGATCCGACTCAAGTCCGGGGCGAAGGAACGTCGATCCGGAACGGCGGCCAACGAACGATGCTCCGGCTCGGGGCGTAAGGGCCGGACCCTGGTCTCGATCGGGCGCACATTGCGCCGCCCGATGGGCTCACCGGTGCGAT
>JBJTIQ010000253.1:0-4022 GCA_046095085.1 Actinomycetota bacterium
GCGCGCGCGGCCCGTCACGCCGGTCCAGGTGCCTTCCGGCGAGCGGTAATTCGCGGGCACGACGGTCGCGGCGGCAGCGGGCAGTTGCGCGAAGAGCCCTTCGGCGGCAACCGCTCCGAGCGCACCGGCGTCCTGCGCGAAGAAGACCTGGGCCGGCGTACGGTCGCCCTCCTCGACCAACTGCGCCGCGAGCTCGGCGGAGTCGCCGTAGCGGACCTCCAGGGGGATGCCGGTCTCGGTGGTGAACTGCGCGAAGAGGGGCCCGACGAGCTCCTCGGAGCGGCCGGAGTAGACGACCAGCGGGCCGTCGGCCGAGTCCGAGCCACCGCCCCCGCACGCGGCGAGCAGGGGCAGGGCCAGGGATAGGGCGGCCAGGGCGGCGGTGCGGCGCTTCACGCGATCTCCCGAGAGTTAGGTAAGGCTAAGTAAGGCTTGCCTAAGTTACGGTCCGCGGACGCGGGAGTCAAGTGGCAGGGGCCTTGCTCCCCTAGCCTGCGGGGGTGTCCGACTACCGCCTGGGCAAGGGCCGCTACATCGGCTACGGCCTAGGGGCGGTCGGCACGGCCGGCTTCGGCACCGTGCCCGGGCTGGTCCTGGCGATCTACCTGACCAACACCCTGGGCGTGGCCGCGGGGCTGGCCTCGATCGTGGTGCTGCTGCCCAAGCTGTGGGATGTGTTCTTCCTGCCCTACGTCGGCAACCTCAGCGATCGATCCGTCGCCAAGCACGGCAGTCGCACGCGCTTCCTCATCATCGGCGCCATCGGCATGCTCATCACCTTCCCGCTGATGTTTGCGGTGCCCGCGGGCACGTCGGCGGGCGTGTCCGCCGCGTGGGTGCTGGTGGCGTTCCTGCTGGCGGCGTCGGTCTTCGCATACTTCCAGGTCCCCTACATCGCGCTGGCCGCCGAGATCACCGACTCACCGCCGGAGCGCACGTCGCTCATGTCGTGGCGCGTCGCCCTGCAGGTGGTCGGCATCCTGCTCTTCGGCGTGGGCGCGCCATTCCTGGTGACCGCGCTGCCGCAGGCCAATGCGGGTTATCTGCTCATGGGTGTCGTCGTGGGTGCCTTCATCTGCGTCGGGATGCTGGGCTGCTGGCTGGCCGTGCGGCATCTGAGGCGCTACGTCAGCGAGTCGACCACCGACGACCATTCGCTGGCGCGTCAGTTCCGCGTGGCCTGGCAGGCGCGCCCCTTCCGGCTCCTACTCGGCGCTTTCATCACGCAGGCCCTCGGGGCCGGAGCCGTGCTCGCGGCCGCGCCGTACTTCTCGACCTACATCCTCGGCGTGGCCGACTTCGGGATCGTCTTCGGCGTACTCCTCGTGCCGGCTGTGATCTTCATGCCGCTGTGGTCCTTCGTCGGGCACCGAGTCGGTAAGCGTCACGGGTTCGTTATCGCGTCGTGCCTGTTCATCCTCGGCCTTATGGGATCACTCGCCGCGTCGTTCGTGCCGCTGGTGGTCGCGCTCCTGCTGATCGCCGTGACGTCGGTGGGCTACGCCGGCATGCAGATGTTCCCGCTCGCGATGTTGCCCGACACCATCGACGACGACGCGTCGCGCACCGGGGAGCAGCGGGCGGGTGCCTTCACGGGCGTATGGACGGCCGGGGAGACCGCCGCGTTTGCTGTGGGTCCCGCTCTGGTGCTGCTCCTGCTCGCCGCGACCGGATACATCTCGACGACGTCGGGGGAGACGGTGGCGCAGCCCGATCTGGCGATCCTCGGCGTGCACCTGGCGTTTTCGGTGCTGCCGGCCGTGCTCGTGGCACTGAGCATTCCGCTCGTGCTGCGCTACCCCTTGCGCGAGGAGACGCTCGCTCAGACGAGTGGCAGGTAGGCGGAGAGGTCGCTGCGCTCACCGCTCGCGGTGAGCTTGCCCGTGCTCACGGCGTCGGCCCATTGGAGCTGGCCCGCGGCGACCCGAAGCCAGGTGGCGGCATCGGCCTCGACGACAGCGGCCGGCGTGCCCCGGCGGTGCTTGACGCCCTCGACCACCTGCACGGCTGCGTAGGGAGGGATGCGCACCTCGACGCTCTTGCCGGGCGCCTTCTGCGTCAGCAGATCGAGCGTGGCCTTCACGGCGGCGCGTTCGACGGCGGGATCCGGGGTGCGGTCCATGTTGTAGGCGACCAGACACGCCTCGAGCTGCTGCGCGAGTTGGGGATCAGCAGCGCTCATCGACCCAGTCCAGCAAGACGCCGAGGGCCTTCTCCCAGCCCGCATCGAGCATGAGGTCGTGACCGATGCCGGGCAGCCACACGGGCTCAACACCGTACGCGCGGGCCGTCTCCTCGACAGCGCGTATGTCGACGACGCGATCGTCGGGCGTGCCGACGACGAGCACGGGCGCGCGCACGGGCCCGATGCGATGGGGCAGGAAGAGTTCGTACTGCGCCCACGGCGACTCGCGGCCGAGGCGATCGACATAGCGAGCGGCGGTCGTCCCGTCGAGGCCGACGAAGAGCTGCTCGGCGCGAAGCGGCAGCGTGCCGCCGGCGACGACCTTGGCGGCATCGAGCGGGCGGCGGCGCAGGATCGTCGGCAGCATGTAGGCCGCACCCTGGATGGGGGCGGGGGTGAGAAGCGCGAGGCCGCGCGGCTGATAGCGATCGGCGACGAGCTGCGAGATGAGCGCACCCATCGAGTGGCCGACGATCACCGGCGGCTGAGGGAGCTCGGTGATCGTCTGCATGACGTCGTGCACGTAGTGACGCAGCAGCGTGCGACCCAGGCGCTTGCGACCGCCGGAGTCGCCGTGACCGCGCAGCGAGACGGCGTAGACGGGGAAGCCGCGCTCGGCAGCCGCGGGCATCCAGTGCTCGCGCCAGCACCACGCGCCGTGGGCGATGCCGTGCACGAAGAGCAGCGGTGGCTTGCGCGTGGCACGCGGCTGGTCATGCCAGCCCTCCGGCACGATCGACAGCACCTCGCGGTGCGCACTGGTGGGCGGGACCGACCAGTCCCACAGGCGCATCACCTTGGATGCGCGCCGCCACTTGCTCATCGGGCCAGGGCCGGGGTCATCGACTCGAGACGCTGCAGGTCGTCCTCGATGGCGCGGAGGTACTCCTGGTGGGCGATCTCGTAGTAGTGGCGGGTTGAGTCCTTGTAGTCGGTGCCCCCGGTGAAGCGGACTCCCGTCTCGGCGACCATCGCGTCGTAGAAGCGCTGCGCGGCCTGCGGATCCTGCGCTCGCATCGCGGCGTAGGTCGCGATGAGCATCCCCTGCCAGTGAGCGATCGTCCACTGGCCGCTGTCTGGCTGGATGAGCCCTGAGACGACGAGGGACGGAGTCGTCGGCGTGAAGATCTGCCGGGCGAGCACCGGGTGGTCGCCATCGAGGTTGAGGAACGAGTCGTCGAGGAACGGGAAGTGCGCGAGATAGCCGGTGCAGAAGACGACGACGTCGATATCGGCGCTGGTGCCGTCGGTGAAGTGCACGGTCGAACCGTCGAAGCGCTCGATGTCGGGCTTGGGCTGGATGTCGCCGTGGCCAACGTAGTAGACGAGTTGCTGATTGACGATCGGGTGCGTCTCGAAGAACTCATGATCGGGCTTGCGTAGGCCAAACTTCTCGAAGTCGCCGACGGTGATGCGCAGCACGGTCTTGAACATCACCCGACGCAGCCCCAGCGGCAGCCGGAGGGCGAGGAGCAGGTCAGCGGTCTGGTCGGACGGGCGACCAAAGGCGTACTTGGGGTTGTAGTAGTAACCACGGCGCGTCGAGTGGTAGGTCTCCTTCGCGTTTTGCGCGCTCTCGACTGCCACATCGCAGCCGGTGTTGCCGGCGCCCACGACGAGCACGCGCTTGCCGCGCACGACGTCGGCGCTCTTGTAGTGCGCGGAGTGGCGGATCTCGCCGGTGAAGGTGTCCTGGCCTGGGTACTGCGGGATCTTCGGCCACCAGTTGTGGCCGTTGGCGATGACGACACCGGCGTACTGCCGGGTGATCTCCTCGCCGGTCTCGCGGTTGCGCACCGTGACGTTCCACCGGTCGCCGTCAGCGGGGGTGATGCCG
>JBJTIQ010000254.1:0-6192 GCA_046095085.1 Actinomycetota bacterium
GGGTGCGTTGACGCCCGCCATCGGTCGCCCTAGCGTCGCGCCCAGCCCCCGGGATATCGGGGGATGACAGGTGGATGACCTGGGGACGCCGCATTTTCTTTTCCCCGCAAACCGCCCCTGACGTGCGTCAACGCTGTGCACGGGCTGTGGAGCGCAGAAAGTCAGGGAGTGCAGCGCTCACGAGCGGCCGCGACGAGGTTGCGGACGGACGCGTCGATGCCGTCGGGCAGCCGAGCCCAGTGCCACCACCGAAGGTCGAGGGACTCTTGCGTGCGCGTCTCCTGCGCGTACGCCGGTGCCAGTGCGAGGAACTGCACATCGAGGTGATCGAGCACGGTGGGATCACCTGTCGCGGGGCGGCATCGCACCGCATGCCGGTCGAGGCGCAACGGAATGGCGTCGATGCGCAGGTCGTCGATGCCGCTCTCCTCGGTGGCCTCTCGGTGAGCAGCGCCCATCAGCGTTGTGTCGTCGCTTTCGCAGTGGCCACCTGTCTGCAGCCACCGGCCGACGATGGGATGCAGCGTCAGCAGGACTGACTCGCGCGTGGCATCGACGATGAGCGAGCTCGCGGTGACGTGACCGAATCGGCACTCGCGCAGCATCGCGTTGTCGTAGGCATCGAGGTGTGCGAGGTATTGCCCGCGGAGTTCTCGCTGGTCGGCGTCGCTCGGCCGCCAGTCGCTCAACGCCCGATAGGCGTCGGCCTGGAGCCCGGAGGGGCTCACGGAGCGTCAGGCTCGGGGCCGGTCAGCGGCTCGCCGGAGGTGCGGTCGAGGAACCCCTGTGGATCGCGCAGGTCTTCGGCGTCGGGCAGGAGGTCGGGGTGGCCCCACAGTGCGTCGCGACCCTCGATCCCGCGCGATTGGCGCAGCAGCCGCCAGAGCTGCTCGGCCTCACGCAGGGCGCGCGGGCGAAGCTCGAGTCCGACGAGAGAGGCGAAAGTTCGCTCGGCCGGGCCGCCCGCTGCACGGCGACGGCGTACGGCCTCTTCCATCCGCTCGGACGAGGGAAGCGTCGCCGAACTCGCCTGGGAGACCACGTCGCTGACCCAGCCCTCGATAAGCGCCAGGAGAGTCTCGAGCCGAGCGAGCGCGGCCTGCTGCTCGGGTGACTCGGCAAGTGCGAACATGTCGGAGCCCAGTGCTTCCTGAAGGCGCGCCGGATCCTGGAGCGAGGCGGGATCGATGCTGCGCATCGCTTCACCGAGCCGATCGGAATCCACGCGAATGCCACGTGCGTATCCATCGATAGCGCCTTCGAGTCGTGCGGGCAGCCACGGGACGTGGGCAAAGAGACGCTGGTGGGCGCACTCGCGGAGCGCGAGGTAGAGCCGCACCTCGTCGACGGGGATCCCGAGGCCGTCTCCGAACTGCTCGACGTTGCGGGGCACCAGCACCGGGCGGGCGTCGGTCGTCAGGGGCACACCGACGTCGGCCGCGCCCACGACCTCGGTGGACAGTGCGGCCAGGGCCTGGCCGACCTGCATGCCGAACATCGCCGCACCCATCTGCCGCGCCATCGCCATCAGCGGGGCGATCATGGCCGCCGCCTCCGGGGGCAGCCCCTCGGGGAGAATTGCTGCGATCTCGGGAGGCATGGCTTCGCCTTCGCCGGCCGCCATCACCGTCTGCACGTGCTCGGCGATCGGACCGACGATGCGCTGCCAAGCGGGGAAGGTGCCCTCGAGCCACTCGGAGCGGCTCCATGCCATGCCATCGGCTGATGACGCGGGAAACGACGTTGCAGGATCGAGCCAGACCTGAGCGAGGCTGATCGCTTCGACCACGGCCTGACGCTGCGCTTGGGACACAGACGGATCGCCCTGGCCGGAGATGGCCTGACGCGCGCCGTCGCGAGCGAGATCCCAGCTGACGCCGCCCTCGGTGCCGCCCTGCTGCATGAGGCGACCGAGCTGCTGGAGCATGGCGCCGAGCTGCGACATGTCGAACGGCGGTTGCCCCCCATCGGGGGCTCCGAAGCCGAAGGGCAGGTTCCCGCTCATGCGACCACGGTAAGGGAAGGGGCGAGTTGGGGCGGGGGGCGTACCCTGGAGCCCGGGCCCGGCGGCCCCGACCCGATTCGACCCGACCCGAGGAGTGACGCGTGTCTGCCCTGCTGTGGTGGCTCATCCCCGTGGGTGCCACCCTGCTCGCCCTCGCCTGGGCAGCGCTGCGCAGTCGTCCTCGGCGTCCCCTCGACACCCATTCATCGCTGGGCGACATGGCCCGGTTTCGGGCCGCCATGCGGCGCCCCATGCCCGAACGGCGGCCCGCCCGGACCCAGCGCCCAGGTCCGCCCCGCTCACCGCGACCCTCCCGTCCGTCGGCCAGCGCAACTCGTGCACGTCGCGGGCATGGCGGCGACGGCCCCTCAGCGTGACATTTGAGGGACCGTCGCGGCGCCGACCCGGTGCTCGCGCCATCACCGCCTTCATCAGCGGGGGAGTGCTCCTTGCCCTGCTGGTCGTGGCAGGACTCCTGCCGGTCCCTTATGTCGTCCTGTCACCCGGTCCGACGTTCAACACCATCGGCGATGTCAATGGAGTGCCGTTGGTGGAGATCAGCGAGACGACGACCTATCCCGTTACGGGCAACCTCGACATGACCACCATCCGCGAAGAGGGCGAGCCGCGCAGCCCCCTGACCGTCTACGGCGCCCTCGTTGCCTGGGTTGACCCCGACCGCGCCGTGCTCCCGCGCGAGTTGCTCTACGGCGAGGAGGAGACCGGGGAGGAGGTCGAGCAGCGCAATGCCGTGCTCTTCTCCACGTCGCAGTCCAATGCCGTCGCTGCGGCGATGGGAGCTCTCGACAAGCCCGTCATCGAGGATGTCGTCATCACGGCGGTCGTGGAGGGCACCCCGGCCTTCGGGGTGCTCGACGCGGGGGAGCTCATCCTTCGAGTCGATGGCCGCGAGGTCACGCGGCCGGAGGACGTCGTGGCGGCCGTGCGCGCGAAGCCCGTGGGCTCGTCGCTCGACTTCACGGTAGATCGAGAAGGCAGGGAGGCCGACGTGCAGGTTGTCTCCGCACCCAAGCCCGACGAGCCCGACGTCCCCTACGTAGGCATCACTGTCGGCATCAACTACCGCGCTGAGTTTCCGATCACCTTCACGCTCGAGGATATCGGGGGTCCGAGCGCGGGCATGATGTTCGCGCTGGCCATCGTCGACAAGCTGACGCCTGAGGATCTCACGGCGGGGGGGCACGTGGCGGGCACCGGCACTATCGATCCCGCGGGCCAGGTCGGAGCGATTGGCGGCATCCGCCAAAAGCTCGCGGGCGCGAAAGGCGCAGGCGCGACGCTCTTCTTGATGCCGGATGTCCACTGTGAGGAAGCACAGGGGCACATTCCCGACGGCCTCACCGTCGTGCCGGTCTCTACGCTGGACGCGGCACTGGATGCCCTGGCCGCGTGGAGAGCGGGCGGGCCCCTGCCCGCCTGCCCCGCCTCGTGAGATCGGCTCGCCTGACGTAAGTTGTCATGGTGACAACCGCAGCGCCCACGGCGACCGGGCAGGCTCCCCGTCGCGGGCGGGTCCTCCTCCCGACGATCATCATCCTGGGTGCCCTTGTCATCGGCTTCGTGCTCTTCACGAGCTTCTACACCGACTGGCTGTGGTTCGACTCCGTGGGCAACACCAGCGTCTACACGACCCAGCTGACCACGCGCGCGGTGATGTTCGGCACCTTCGGGCTGACGATGGCGGTGGTCATCGGCGGCACTATGTGGCTGGCCTACCGGATTCGACCTGTCGTCACCCCGCTCACCCAGGAGCAGGCCGGCCTGGAGCGCTATCGCTCCAGCCTCGCGCCCTTCCGCGTCCTCATCACCGCCGTCGTGACCGTCCTCGTGTCACTGCTGGCTGCCATCTCGGCGTCCTCCGAGTGGTCGACCTTCCTGCAGTGGCGAAATGCCACTGACTTCGGCATCACCGACCCGCAGTTCGGCCTCGACCTGGGCTTCTACGTCTTCACGTATCCCTTCCTGCGCTTCGTCCTTGGCTTCGCATTCACCGCCGTGATCCTGGCCATCCTGCTGGCCGTTGCCATTCACTATCTCTACGGCGGCCTTCGGCTGCAGCCCAAGGGCGATCGCGCCAGCGTCGGCGCGCAGGTGCACCTTTCGCTGCTGATCGCCATCTTCCTGCTCCTGAAGGCAGCCGCCTACTGGCTCGATCGCTACGGCCTCATGATCAAGAGCGAGGCGCTGGTGCAGGGGTTCACGGGCATGAAGTACACCGATGCCAACGCCGTCCTCCCCGCCCTGACGATCCTGACCTTCGTGGCCCTGCTGGTGGCAGTGCTCTTCCTGGTCAACGTCCTCGTGCGCAACTGGGTCATCCCCACAATCGGGCTCGGCCTCCTGGTCGGCTCATCCATCCTGATCGGCGGGGTCTACCCGGCAATCGTCCAGCAGTTCCAGGTGCGGCCCAGCGAACTCGTGCGCGAGCAGCCATTCATCGAGCGCAACATCACCGCCACGCGATCGGCCTACGGTATTGCCAGTGCCGACGTGCAGGACTACGCCGGCACGGTCGATCCGCCGAGCCCGGAGGTCATCGCTGCCAACTCCGGCACGCTCGACAACATCCGATTGCTAGATCCTGCGCTGGCCTCGCCCACCTATAACCAGCTCCAGCAGATCCGTGCGTACTACTCCTTCAACGACACCCTCGATGTCGACCGCTACATGATGGAGGGTGGCCAGCGTGGTGCGGTCGTGGCGGCTCGCGAGATCAACATCGCCGGAATCCCCGAAAACCAGCGCAACTGGGCCAATGATCACGCCGTCTATACCCACGGATACGGCTTCGTCTCGGCCTATGACAACACGGCGCTGACCAATGGGCAGCCCGACTTCTTCGAGAGCGACATTCCACCGGAGGGCTTGCTCGATATCGAGCAGCCGCGCATCTACTTCGGCGAACTCTCGCCGGCGTTCTCCATCGTCGGTGGCCCCGAGGGTTCGCCGCCGATCGAGCTGGACTACCCCGACGATGCGAGCCCGACCGGGCAGGTCAACAACACCTACACCGGCACGGGGGGCGTCTCGGTCGGTTCGCTCTTCCATCGCCTGCTCTTCGCCACGAAGTTCCAGGACAGCAACATCCTGCTGACCGACCTCATCAACGAGGAATCTCGGATCCTGTGGGATCGCACCCCGCTGACCCGCGTGGAGAAAATCGCGCCCTGGCTCACCCTCGATCAGGATCCCTACCCGGCCGTGGTCAATGGGCGGATCGTGTGGTTCGTCGACGGATACACCACGACCAACGCCTACCCCTACTCGTCGCGGATCTCACTCGGCGAGGCGACGAGCGACTCCATCACCGTGCGCTCAGGATCATCGGCAATAGCGCCGATCGACCAGCTCAACTACGCGCGCAACTCGGTGAAGGCCATCGTCGATGCCTACGAGGGCACCGTCACGCTCTACGCCTGGGACGAGTCCGATCCCATCCTGCAGACGTGGATGAAGGCCTTCCCGGGCGTCATCCAGCCCAAGGCACAGATGCCGGCCGAGATGGAGGCCCACGTGCGCTACCCGCAGGACCTGTTCAAGGTCCAGCGAGTCGTGATGTCGCGCTACCACGTCACCGACCCGGCGACGTTCTACAACGGCACCGACTTTTGGATCGTGCCCTTCGATCCGACCCAGACGATCCAGCAGTTCCAGCCGCCCTACTACCTGACCCTGCAGATGCCGGGCCAGGAGAGCCCGACGTTTTCGCTGACCACGACTTTCGCTCCGCAGCGACGCCCCACTCTCGCCGCCTTCATGGCGGTCGATTCGGCGCCGGGCGATGGCTACGGCACCATCAGGGTGCTGCAGCTGCCGAGCAACACGACGATCCCCGGACCCACCCAGGTGCAGAACAACTTCGAGTCCGATCCGGAGATCAGCTCGGAACTGTCCCTCCTGCGACGAGGTGGCTCGGAGGTCGACCTGGGCAATCTGCTGTCGCTGCCGTTCAACGGAGGCTTGCTCTACGTCGAACCGGTGTACCTGCGCGCGACACAGGACGGTTATCCGCTCTTCCGCAAGGTGCTCGCGGCCTACGGGGGCAACGTGGCGCTCGAGGACACCCTCGACGAGGCACTCGCCAAGGTCCTGTCGACCGACCCCAATCCCACCCCCGAGCCGACACCGGGACCGAGCCCCGACCCGCAGCCGCCTCCCACGCCGAC
>JBJTIQ010000255.1:0-2846 GCA_046095085.1 Actinomycetota bacterium
GCAGTCGCACGCGCATGGTGGCGTCGAGTGCCGTGAAGGGTTCGTCGAGAAGCACCACCTCTGGCTCGGGTGCACTCGCACGGGCGAGGGCGACGCGCTGCTGCTGGCCACCGGAGAGGTCGTGCGGGCGGGCGTGAGCGAAATCGCGCATGCCGACCATGTCGAGCACCTCGTCGACACGCGCCTGGCTCCCCCGCGGCAGCCCGAAGGCGACATTGCCGCTCACGTCGAGGTGGGGGAAGAGCGCACCCTCCTGCGGCACGATGCCGACGCGTCGGCGCTCGGGGGGCACGAAGACGCCCGGTCCGGCCACGACGCGGTCGCCGAAGCGCACCTGACCCGCCGTGGGCTTGAGGAATCCGGCGAGCACGCGCAGCAGCGTCGTCTTGCCCGAACCACTGACGCCGAGCACCGCGAGGAGTTCGCCGGATGGCACCGTGAGATCGAGCCCCTCCAGCACGCGCACCGGGCCATAGCCCGCACTCAGATCGCGCACCTCGACGGACGTCATGGTTCCTCCGTATCCGCGTCTACGCGCGTCATCGTGCGGCTGAGCAGCAATGCGGGGATGGCCGCGATGACGACGAGAGCGATCGCATAGGGAGCACCCGAGCCGTAGGCCGCGACCTCGGTGCGACTCCACAACTCCGTCGCGAGGGTGTCGAGGCCGGTGGGGCGCAGCATGAGCGTCGCGGGGAGTTCCTTCATCGCGGTCAGCAGCACAAGCAGCCCGCCCGCGGCGATCCCGGGCAGCGTGAGGCGCAACGTCGTCTCGCTCCACGCACGCAGCGGGCCGCGGCCGAGCGTGCGCGCGGTCTGCTCGAGCACGGGTGGCACGGCGGCAGTCGCACTGCGCGTGGCCCCGATGGCCTTGGGCAGGAAGAGCACCGCGTAGGCGAAAGCCAGCACGAAGACGGTCTGGTAGATCCCCGGCAGCACGGCGAGGGTGAGGAAGACCAGCGACAGGCCCACGACAACGGCGGGCAGTGCGTGGCCGGAGTACGACGCCGTCTCGATGGTGCGCACCGATCGCGTGCGGTAGCGCGCGGCGAGGATGCCGACGGGCAGGGCGAGCAGCACGGCCAGGACCGCACCCGCGAGGGCAACTCCGGCCGAGGTGAGCGCTGCCGCGAGAAGTTCGCCGGGCACGAGCGGCGTGCGACTGCCCTCCAGCATGCGCAAGATCAGCGACACGAGTGGCACGCCGAGGGCGAGGGCAGTGAGTGCCGTGAGCCAGGCGAGGGCGCCGACGCGGGCGAAGCCACGCAGCGCCACCGGCTCAGACGAGCGCTGGGTGCCGGTCGACACGCGCCAGCGGCGGGTACGGCCGCGGACCCGGCGTTCGGCCATGACCAGAAGTGCGGCAAGCACAACCAGCACGAGGGCGAGCACCGCGGCGCTCACGCGATCGAAACTCGCGCGATAGGAGGCGTAGATGACGCGCGTGAAGGCATCGACGCGCAGGAGCGCCACGGCGCCGAAATCGGAGAGCACGTAGAGCGCGACGAGTAGTGCGCCACCGGCGGCGGCGGGCCATGCCTGCGGCAACGTCGTTGTCGCGAAGGCACGAACGGGCCCGCGACCCAGCGAGCGGGCCACCTCCTCCAGTGCCGGATCCGCGGAGCGGAAGGAGGCCGTGACCGGCAGCACGACGTAGGGCGTGGAGACCAGCGTGAGCAGCAGGGCGGCCGCCCAGAAGCCACTCATCGCGGGGAACTGCGAGATCCACGCGTAGGCGGCGACATAGGACGGGATCGCGAGCGGAAGCGCGACAAGCACGAGCCACATGCGTCGCAGTGGGATGTCACTGCGCGCGACGAGCCAGGCGGTGGGGATGCCGATGGCGAGGCACGCGACGACCACGACGATGACGAGCGAGACGCTCGTGGCGACCGTCTCGAGGGTGCGCGCGCGCAGGAGGACGTCGATGACGCGAGAGAAGCCTGCCTCGGCGACGCGGATAATGAGGTAGGCGAGCGGGATGAGGGAGACGACCGCGGTCACGGCACCGGCGGCGACAAGGGCACCCGGGGGTCGACCCAGGAACCTCTTCGCGCGCGAGCGGGTGAGGGTCGGCGTCGTCACAGCAGACCGACGTCCTCCAGCATCGCCAGCGTGCCGGGCAGGTCGGCGAGTTCGGCGAGAGGCACGTCGGGTCCGCGCAGTGAGTCCAGCGGCGGGAGTTCCTCGCGCGCAGCGATGCCGGGGACCAGGGAGTATTCACCGGTGTTGGCGACGAACCACTCCTGCGTCGGGGTGGACAACAGCCACTCGACGAAGGTCGCGGTATTGGGGTTGTCGGCGGCGCCCTGCATGATGCCGACGCCGGCGACGTTGACGAGGGCACCGGGGTCACCGGGCTTGCTGAACTTGATCTTGGCGATGACGTTTTCGGGGCCGATCTCGGCGCCCATCTCGTAGAGGTAGTAGTGGTTGACCAGGCCGAGGGTGATCTGGCCGGAGTTGACCGCGTCCATGATCAGGCCGTTCTTCTCGTAGGTCTGGGCGTCGTTGGCGACCAGGCCCTCGAGCCACTTCTTAGTCACGTCATCGCCCTCCGCGACCCGCATAGCGGTGACGAAGGCCTGGAAGGAGGCGTTGGTCGGGGCGATGCCGACCTTGCCCTTCCACTTCGGATCGGTCAGGTCGAAGACCGAGTCGGGCACCTCCGCCTCCGATACCTGGCGTGGGTCGTAGGCGATGACGCGCGCGCGGCCCGTCACGCCGGTCCAGGTGCCTTCCGGCGAGCGGTAATTCGCGGGCACGACGGTCGCGGCGGCAGCGGGCAGTTGCGCGAAGAGCCCTTCGGCGGCAACCGCTCCGAGCGCACCGGCGTCCTGCGCGAA
>JBJTIQ010000256.1:0-7138 GCA_046095085.1 Actinomycetota bacterium
GGTCGAGGCCGTGTTCGCCGACCTGCGCCTGCGCTCGCCGCGGCCCGCGTGGACCGGCTCGTCACTGCGCGCGCCCGACATCCGCGGCCCGATCGAGACTCCCGAGCGCCTGCTCAATGGCCATGCCACCCGCCATGTCAACGGGCATCACTCCGACGCCGTCCTTCCCGAAGGAGCGCCATCGCCTGGAGCCATCGAGTCCGGTGACGTGACGGAGCCGCCGATCCCGAGCCGGCCCGACCAGCCCGAGCCGCGATGACCTCCGATCTGGATCGCCCGCCGAGCCGCAGCGGCATCGATCCGATCTCCCTGCTCAACGAGCCGGTCCACGCGGGCCTTGGCGAGCGCAACCGCAGGTCGGCGAAGACGGCCTCGACCTCCCCCTTGTCGAGAGTTTCCTTCTCGAGGAGTTCGAGGACCAGGCGATCGAGCACGTCGCGGTTGGCGACGAGCACCTCGTAGGCCTCCTGATGCGCAGCCTCGATCAGCGATCGCACTTCTTCGTCGATGGCGGCGGCAACTTCCTCGGAGTAGTCGCGCACATGGCCCATGTCACGCCCGAGGAACACCTCACCCTGCTCCTGGCCGTAGCGAATGGCTCCCAGGCGCTCGGTCATGCCGTATTGCGTGACCATGGCGCGCGCGAGTGCCGTCGCCTTCTCGATGTCGTTGGAGGCACCCGTGGTGGGGTCGTGGAAGATGAGCTCCTCCGCCGCACGGCCGCCGAGCATGTAGGCAAGCTGGTTGAGCATCTGGCTGCGCGTGGTCGAGTACTTCTCCTGGTCGGGCAGAACCATGGTGTAGCCCAGGGCACGACCGCGGGGCATGATCGTGATCTTGTGCACGGGGTCGGTGCCAGGCAACGCCGCAGCAACGAGTGCGTGACCCCCCTCGTGATAGGCCGTGATCTTCTTCTCGTGGTCGTCCATCACCCGGGTGCGCTTCTGCGGGCCGGCAATCACGCGGTCAATGGCCTCGTCGAGAGACTCGTCGTCGAGCAGCGTCTTGTTGGCACGGGCTGTGAGGAGGGCAGCCTCGTTGAGCACATTGGCAAGGTCGGCACCCGTGAAGCCCGGCGTACGCCGTGCCACCGCGCGCAGATCCACGTCGTCGGCGATGGGCTTGCCGCGGGCATGCACCTGCAGGATCGCGTAGCGGCCCTCGAGGTCGGGTCGCTCGACAGCGATCTGACGGTCGAAGCGCCCCGGGCGAAGCAGCGCGGGATCGAGGATGTCGGGACGGTTGGTCGCCGCGATGAGAATGACGCCCGACGACACGTCGAAGCCGTCCATCTCGACGAGCATCTGATTGAGCGTCTGCTCGCGCTCGTCGTGTCCGCCTCCGAGCCCCGCTCCGCGATGGCGGCCAACCGCATCGATCTCGTCGACGAAGATGATGGCCGGGGCGTTGTTTTTGGCCTGCTCGAAGAGATCGCGGACGCGACTAGCACCGACGCCGACGAACATCTCGACGAAGTCCGATCCGGAGATCGAGAAGAAGGGGACGCCGGCCTCGCCGGCGACGGCGCGCGCAAGCAGGGTCTTGCCCGTGCCCGGAGGCCCGTAGAGGAGAACGCCCTTGGGGATCTTGGCGCCTACCGCCTGGAACTTCGCCGGCTCGGAGAGGAACTCCTTGATCTCCTGCAACTCCTCGACGGCCTCGTCGGCGCCGGCCACGTCAGCAAACGTGGTCTGGGGCATGTCCTTGTTGACGACCTTGGCCTTTGACTTGCCGAAGCTCATGATGCGCGAGCCACCCTGCATCTGGTTCATGAAGAAGAAGAGCAGCAGGATGATCAGGGCGAAGGGCAGCAGCGTGAAGAGCAGGCCGAGGAAGAGGTTTTCCTGCGGCACGACGATGTTGTAGCCACCGGTGAGCTGCCCGGCGTCGACCTTCTCCTGGAGGAGGTTTTGGAGCTCGACGCCCTGCCCGGAGACGTAGTGGGAGGTGACGACCGAGCCGTCCTTGAGGGTGAGTTCGAGCACCTGGTCGCGATCGGTGATCACCGCGGATTCGACCTGGTTGCCCTGGATGTCGGCGACCGCCTGGCTGGAGTCGATCTGCTCAGGGCCGCCGATATTGCTCAGCAGGCTGGAGCCCAGGAGCACCAGCAGGACGGCCATGAGGATCCAAAAGAGCGGCCCGCGGAAGAACCTCTTCGCGTTCATGGCGCTTCTCCTGGATCGGCATGGGGCGGATGCCCGCTTAGGAGGGTCAACCTCCGGGCGGACCGGGGGATTCCCGTCCTCAGACGGTACACCGGTCCGGGGCGTTCCCTCCTGGCCGAGCCCGGGGCTATCCCCCGTAGACGCGGGGATCGAGCACGCAGATCTCCCGGAGATTGCGGTAGCGCTCGTCGTAGTCCAGGCCGTAGCCGACGACGAAGACGCTCGGGATGTCGAAACCGACGTAGCGAAGGGCCACCGGCACCTGGATCGCATCGGGCTTGCGCAGCAGCGAGAAGACCTCGACCGAAGCCGCTCCTCGCGACCCGAGGTTGGCCAGCAGCCACGACAGGGTCAGACCGGTGTCGACGATGTCTTCGACCACCAGCACGTGGCGTCCGGCGACGTCTGTGTCGAGATCCTTCAGGATGCGGACCACACCCGACGACTGGGTGCCCGAGCCGTAGGACGACACGGCCATCCAGTCCATGTGCTCGTGCGACTTGATATGACGGGGGAAGTAAGACATGACCTTCGTCGCGCCCTTTAGCACGCCCACGAGCAGCAGATCTCGCCCGGCGTAATCGGCATCGACTTCGACCGCGACCTCTTCGAGGCGCTCTTGGATCTGGCTTTCGGTGAGCAGGACGCTGGTGATCTCCGACGGGACGTGGTTGGCGTACACGCTCACTCCTCGGGGGCTCGTTGGGCGGTGCGGTCTCGTCGCTCACTTACCGATACGACGCGTCCGAACGTCAGCCTGTCATACGCGCGCCATGCTCCGACATTGGCGGGCAGGTCGACGGCCCCCTGCCCGTGCCAGTCGGAGACCAACGCCTCGACGCGATCGACGTGCGCGAGCGTCAAGTCACCTGCGGGTACGCCGGCCCGCACCGCCGCCTGCCGCAGCAGCCGTGTGCGGACCGCCCTTGGCAGCGAGGCGAGCGCGCTCACGTCGAAGGCCAGGCCGTCGGCCACCTCGATCAGCAGGTGGGCCAGCGCGTTGTCGGCAAGGTCATCCAGGGCATCGGCGTCATCACGGAGAAGTCGCGCTGAGCGAGCCAGCCCGTCGACGACGTCGGGGCCGAGTGCATCGACGAGAGCTGGCAGCGCCGAGCGCCGGATGCGGACGCGGGCAAAAGTCGGATCGGCGTTGTGCGGATCGTCCCAGGCCAGCTCACCCCCGAGGCTGGCTCGGACGACGGACCGCGGGAGGTCCAGGAGCGGCCGGCGCCAGAGTCCGTCGACGGGCGCCATTGCACCGAGGGATCGGGCCCCGGAGCCGCGAGCAAGCCTCAGGAGCACGGTCTCGGCCTGGTCGTCGCGGGTATGCGCCAGCAGGATCGCCGCGCACTTCATGCGATGGGCCGCTGCCGCCAGGGCCGACCGGCGCGCATCTCGCGCCGCTGATTCCAGGCCCCCGCTTCCGGCACCGCGGACCACCTCGACACGAACGATCTCCACTGGACCGAGCCCAGCGCGCACGCACGCATCGGCCGCGACGCGCGCCACCCCAGCCGAGTCGTCCTGCAACCCGTGGTCGACGACGACCGCACACGTGGGCCGGTGCGTCGACCGACGTTCGTCGGCGGCGGCCAGCGCCAACGCCAGCGAATCGGCGCCCCCGGAGCAGGCGATGAGCACCGGCGCATTCGCTTCTAGGTCGGCGAGCGATGCACGCACGGCGCGGCGTACGGCGAGGCGCTCCTCGGTCATCCGTGCACCCGGCGTACCCACCGCTCCGGCTCGTGGATCTCCGCGGGAAGCGGGAGCGTGTCGGGTGAGGTCCACACCGCGTTGAAGCCCGCCATCCCCACGCGATCGACGACGCCCTCGACGAAGGCGGCGCCATCGGTGTATTGCCGGAGCTTGGCGTCGAGGCCGAGGAGTCGTCGCAATGCGCCGTCGAGCGTGCCCGCCTGGTGGCGCCGCTTTTCGAAACGGGCCCTGATGACATCGACCGAGGGGACGACTCGCGGGCCCACGGCATCCATCACCACGTCGGCGTGACCTTCGAGCAGCGACATCAGCGCGGTGAGCCGATCCAGCACGGCGCGCTGCTCGGGTGTCTGCACAAGGTCAAGCAGGCCGCCTGTCCCGCGTTGGCCTGAGCGCAGGCCCGACACCGCACGCGAGATGGCACTGCTCGCGTCGAGGTCGGCGGCCTTGAGGTAGGCGTGCACTTCCGACGTGAAGTGGCCGGAAAGCCACGGCACCGCACCAAACTGCACGCGATGCGTCTCTTCGTGCAGGCACACCCAGAGCCGGAAGTCAGTGGGGTCGACACCGAGCTGGGTCTCCGCATGCACGATGTTGGGCGCGACGAGCAGCAGCCGGCCCTGGCCACCGAAAGCTTCGAACTGACCCAGCACCTTGCTGGAGAGCCACGACAGCACGATCCCCATCTGCACAGCGGTGACGCGCGAGCCGATGGCCCGGGCGACGGGACTCGGCTCGCGGTCGCGCATGAGATGCGCGACGGGCTCGATAGCCGTGCGGAACTGCTCGATGTTGGAGGAGATCCACTCGGGGCGCCCCACCACGACGGATCGGTGCTCCTCGAAGGGAGCCGACAGGCCGGTGACGTCGTGGACGGGCTCGACCGCACGCTCGCTCGCACGGCGCAACTGGCGGACAACGACGTCGACGTCCTCGCGCGAGGCCTGCGGGCCCGCCGGGGCGAATCGAAAGCCGGTGGCCCGGGCGAGCTGCCAGTCGACGAGGTCGGTCACCCCTTGACTGTACGTCGCCCCGCTAGCTGGAGCAGGAGCACTCTGCCAGCGCGGCCGCAGCGCGGTCGAGGGCCGCGCGAGACAGTTCGACATCGACGGCCTCATCGGCCATGAACGCGAATGCAAGAAGGCGACCGTCGGCATCGACGACCGTGCCCGCCAGCGTTGATACCCCGATCAGCGTGCCGGTCTTCGCGCGCACGACGCCAGCTCCCGGAGCGGAGTCCGGATCGATGAATCGATCGTTCAAGGTGCCGGTGAGCCCGGCGATGGGCAGTCCGGTGATGATCGGCCAACTCCAGGCGGGACTCGCATCGCCGGCGACAGTGGTGATCACCGAGGCGAGGATCAGGGGTGAAGCGCGATCCTCGTAGGACAGTCCGCTGCCATCGACCGAGACGAGTCCGGTCACGGGCACGCCCAGTGACGTGAGTGCCTGCTTGGTCGCCTGGCCACCCGACTCGAAGGTCCCCGTGCCGGTCAATTGCGCACCAGCGAGATGCGCGAGCTGCTCGGACATGTCGTTGTCCGACTCCGTCAGCATGGTCTCGACCATGGTCGCGAGCGGGATCGACTCGGTCTCGGCGATGACGCTGCCGACCGACGTACCCGGCTCGGGACCGTCGATGACCAGGCCTCGCTGGGTGAGCATCTGCGCGAACACGCCCGCGGCGGCCAGCGCCGGATCGCTTTCGCGGGCGTCCATGCCGGGCACGCGTGCCCGATGGACAAGGAGCGCCGACACTGGCGCAGCGACTCCGAGCTCGGGATACGACGAGTCCCATCCGGGCGCGAGAGCGGGCCCGCTGAAGAGCGACGTGTCGTAGCGCAGGGTGATCGTCTCCGCATTAGCAACTTCGCCGACCACCTGGCTGGCAAGAGCATCAAGCGACGACCCTTCCGCGGCAACCGAAGCGAGAGTGGGATCGCCAGCTCCCACGAGGGTGAGCACCGAAGTCGTTGGATCCCAGGTGACAGTGGTCGTGATCCGGTGATCAGGGCCGAGCGCACTGAGGATGGAAACCGCGGTGAAGACCTTTTCGTTGGACGCGGTGGATCGTGCTTGCTCTCCGGTCTGGTCGAACACCACCTCACCCGTCGACACGTCGATGACCACGGCACCCACCGACGGACCGAGCACGTCATCAGACAGCGGTCCCTCGAGCGCGGCGGCAACGGATGCGGGAAGCGGTATCGTGCCGGCGCTGGTGCTGGCGGGCGGAAGCACCGGACCGGCAGGTCCAAAGATGCCTGCGGCCGATGCTGGCATCGCCAGGGCGCCCACGACCACGAGGGATCCCAGGATCACCCAAGGCGTACGCCTATCTCGCCACCGAGCGCCCAGCACGTAGGGAACACTAGGCCAGTCAGCCCTTGGAGGAGGCCCCGTGACATCTGCGCCCCTGGAATTCGACGTCACCATCGAGATCCCCGCTGGCAGTCGCAATAAATACGAGATGGACCACAAGACGGGCCGCATCAGGCTCGACCGCATGCTCTTCACCGCCACCCGCTACCCGCATGACTACGGATTCGTGGATGACACACTCGGACTCGATGGCGATCCGCTCGATGCGCTCGTCCTCGTGCAAGAACCCACATTCCCCGGCATCGTCATCCGCTGCCGCACTGTCGGGATGTTTCGCATGACCGACGAAGCCGGTGGCGATGACAAGCTGCTATGCGTGCCGCTCAACGATCCACGCCTCGATCACCTCCGCGACATCTACCACGTGGCCGAGTTCGATCGACTGGAGATCCAGCACTTCTTCGAGGTCTACAAGGACCTCGAGCCCGGCAAGTCCGTCGAGGGCGCGACCTGGGTCGGACGCGAGGAGGCCGAGCAGGAGATTCGCGAGTCCTGGGAGCGCTACGACAAAACGGAGAAGTAGTGCCACGCTCCGGCGACGGGTGGATCACGCTGGCCAGTGGTCGCGTGATGTGGGGGCGCTACGGCGCCGCCGGCATGCTGCTGTGCCATCGCGATGACGATGACGTCGATCGGCTGCTCCTTGCGCGCCGGGCCCACTGGGTGCACGGAGGCAATGGCCTGTGGTCAGTGCCCGGCGGCGCGATTGACGCCGAGGAGACGCCGGTCGACGCGGCCCTTCGTGAATTCGACGAGGAGATCGGCGCGATCCCGCCCGGTTGGCGCCTCGCGGGCATCCACGAGGTGGTCGTCGAGCCCGGGGTCTGGAGCTATCACACGTGCTGCGCGTTCGTCGACGAGCGCCCGCACTA
>JBJTIQ010000257.1:0-3386 GCA_046095085.1 Actinomycetota bacterium
GTCGCGCAGCACAACCCGCCACTCAACGACGTGCCCATCTCCCTGGGCGGGGTCCGCCAACTAGGGGACAATGACCGGGTGGCCCCTCATTCGCCCCGGCTCGTCCTCCTCGTGGAGGACCACCCCATGGTGCGCTCCCTCGTCGAGCGGTCGCTGGCGCAGACGACGACGTATCGGTCGACGAACCGCAGGCGGAGACCAGCGATCCCAACACCACCGCGCAGGCGACGTATCCACTTACTCGCGTAGGCATGACGGTACGACGCTCGCGAAATCACGCCTGGTTCCATGAGAGTTAACCGAACACGCCGAGTCCTACGGCGGGGCACGGCCCCTTGATGTTCGGTTTTCTCTCGTCACGGGAGAGGTTCAGCAGGAACCGAGCGGCATCGAGCTGGGAGACGCCGGGCAGCTTGCGGCTCCACACCCCTACCGTGGCTCCGGTCTCGCTGTAGATCTGGCCAAAGACCCCATCTGGCTGCTGGAAGGTGTTGATCGTCAGATTGCCGCGGGCCGGGGGCACGCGTCGCGAGGTGGCGTCCTCGTCCTCAGCCTCGTCACAGCCGCGACACGACGATTCCCTGGAAGGCGCGCAATGCGACGAGGGCAGCGACGCTCACGGCGGCGACAAAGACGACGGCGCCCAGCGAAGACCACGGCAGGACGACGGCGGTAAGCAACGCCGCCGACCCGGCGATGAGCAGGCTGCGCGCCGCCGCCATGGCACCGGTCAGGCGGCCGCGGATCTCATCAGGGACCTGCTGCTGGACGAGCGCCGCCAAGAGGCCTTGCGCGTAGGCAGTCGTCGCGCTCCCGACGAAGAGGATCACGGCGGGGATCCACGGCGAGCGGTAGGCGAAGCCTGTGGCCACAAGAGGGATCCCGATGATCGCGAGGAGGACGAAGACGCCGTAGCTCTCCACGAGCTCGCGGCGTACCAGCCCGTGCGATCCAGTGAGTGACAGCACGAGTCGGCCGACGAGCACGCCGAGCACGCCACCGGCGAGTACCGGGGTGACCATCGACTCATCCCAGTTCTCCGCGAGGAACACATTCGACAGCTGAGTCGGCACGGCGACGCAGAGGACGAGGTCCGCGACGATCACCCGAGACAGCACCGGATGTGCGCGAACCACGTCCAGGACGCGCCGCGAGTAGTCATCGTCGTGCCTTCGCGTCGGCATCACCACGGGGCGAGTGATGGCGGCAATCGGCACGGCCACCAGGCACAGGATGACGGCGACGCCGAACTGCGTCACGACCGGTGACGGGCTGAAGCCCGACAGCACCAGTCCCAGCGTCGCGCCAACACCGAGTCGCAGGATGCTGATGATCTCGGCCGCCCCACGTGCCGTGGTCGGAACCATCGCCGCCTGCGTCGTCGCCAGCGCCGGGATACAGGCGCCGGCAAAGGCCCCGTCCCCGAACACCACGAGCATGTAGACACCACCCGCGGCCACGCCCTGCAGGAGAAATACGCCGGTGACGAGGGCCGCCACTCCCTGCAGCACCATGCCGATGACCAGGATGCGCCGCGGATCGAACCGATCCGTGAGCGGCCCGCTCGAGAGGCCGCCGATAGCAAGGCCCACGGCGAATGCCACCGCCGTTACGCCGATACCAAGGGCATCCCCGGTGAGCTCCGTCGTGTAGCGAAGGCGGCTAACATCCCGTGCCCCGTAGCCGACAGCGGCGATGAGCAGCACTCCCATGAGGGCAAGGAAGCGCGGCGAATGACGGACCTCGCCCAGCGCAGTACGGCGCAGCGCGCCGACGGACATGGACTAACGCACCTCGACGATGGGCAGTCGCAGGGCACCGGTCGCGTGATCAGGCACCACGGGGTTCTTCGGCTCGATGGCGCTGATGCGCACGTACGCCGAGCCGAGCGTGGGACGCTCGTCCTCCTCGCCCTTGTTGGGCCACAGCGCCATAGCGCGCTCGGCCTGGGCTGTGATGGTGAGTGACGGGTTGACGCCGAGGTTGGCCGTGATGGCCGCCCCATCGACGATGTGCAGCCCGGGGTAGTTGTAGACGCGGTGGTAGGGATCGACGACCCCGGACTCCTCGTCTGCCCCGATCGCGCAGCCACCGACGAAGTGGGCCGTGAGCACGGCGTCGAAGTTGTCGAAGACGTTGCCGCCCGCGATGCCGTCGACCTTGTCGGCCATGCGCTCAGCAACCTCATTGGAGATCGGGAGGTAGCTCGGCGCGGGATTGGATTCGTCTTTGTTGGTGGCCAGGCGCCAGCCGAACCGGCCGCGCTTGCCCTGCAGGGTCAGCGAGTTGTCGACCGGCTGCATCACCAGCGAGATGACCGCGCGTTCGCTCCACTTGCGGACGTTGAGGATCTGCACCGCCGTGGTGCGCTGACGCCACAGCTCCTTGGTCCAGGTGCGCCAGCGCGGCTCGCCCGGTCGCGGCACGGTGAGCACCGACTGCAGCAGGCCCATCGAGTTGGAGCCCTTGCCGTAGCGACAGGGTTCGACATGCGTGCCCACGTCGTCGGGGAAGAAGCTCGAGGTGATGGCGACGCCACGGGAGTAGTCGGCATCGGCCGACTTGGCGATCGCCCCGAGGATCGACTCGGAGTTGGTGCGCGACAGCCGGCCCAGCATGCGCGATAGCCGGGGCAGCTTGCCGTCGTCCTTCATGCGGTGCAGGAGCTTCTGGGTGTTGTAGGTGCCCGCCGCCATGATGACGTGCTCGGCGCTGAACGACCGGCCGCGCTTGCTCCACGATCCGGTGCGCACCGTGTCGACGGTGTAGCCACCGCCCTCGAGGGGCTCGATCGTGGTGGCCGTGGTGAGCGGGAACACGACCGCCCCGGCCTGCTCGGCCAGGGCGAGGTAATTCTTGGGCAGGGTGTTCGTGGCGTTGTGACGACAGCCGGTCATGCACTCGCCGCACTCGGTGCAGCCGGTGCGCGCAGGGCCGACGCCGCCGAAGAAGGGATCAGCCGTGGTGACGCCAGGGCCATCGCCGAAGTAGACGCCCACGGGAGTCATGCGGAAGGTGTGCCCGACGCCCATGTCGTCGGCGACGGCCTTCATCACCAGGTCGCTCGGGGTCATCGTGGGATTAGTGACCACGCCGAGCATGCGCGAGGCCTGGTCGTAGTAGGGCGCGAGTTCGTCAGCCCAGTCGGTGATGTGCGCCCACTGCTTGTCTTCGAAGAACCGCTTCGGCGGCACGTAGAGGGTGTTGGCGTAGACCAGCGAGCCGCCGCCGACGCCCGCGCCGGCAAGGACGACGACGTCCTTGAGCATGTGGATGCGCTGGATGCCCGTGCAGCCGAGCTTGGGCGCCCACAGGAAGCGATTGAGTCGCCACGAAGTCTTGGGGAAGTCCGCGTCACTGAAGCGGCGGCCCGCCTCGAGCACGCC
>JBJTIQ010000258.1:0-10163 GCA_046095085.1 Actinomycetota bacterium
GGCGATGAGCGACCCCGTCGAGCACCACCTGCGCGTGCTAGCCGACAAGACGGGGTCGCTCATCGCCACGTCGGGTCGCTTCGGCGCGATGATGTCGGGTGCCGATCCGCGCGTGGTGGAGACGATGACCGTCTTCGGCGAGAAGATCGGCGTCGCCTTCCATTTGGCCGACGACATCGTCGACATCACCAGCGACAGCAGCGACTCCGGCAAGACCCCCGGCACTGACCTGCGCGAAGGCGTGCCCACGCTGGCCGCGCTGATCGCGCTCTCCGATGCCGATCCCCGCCTGCGCGACCTGCTCAGCCGACCACTGCCCGACGATGCCGACCACGCCGAGGCCCTGGCCGCGCTGCGGCAGCATCCGGCCCTGACGCAGGCGAGGAGCGAGGCGCGGGGTTGGGCCGACGAGGCGCGCGCCACGCTGGCCGACCTGCCCGATGGCCCCCCGCGCCAGGCGCTCGAGGTGCTCTGCGACTACGTCGTCACCCGCACCGGCTGACCCCGCCACCGCGTCGAGTGGGCACTTCCGGACTCGCTCATGGGGGGACGCCGTGCGCGCAAGCGCACACTCGATGAGTGCGGGGCGTGGAAGGGGACGGCGAGCAGGGGGCGACGGCAGCTAGTAGTCGAGGAGGCGGGCGACGAGGTCGGTCATGACCTCGTTGGCGCCACCGCCGATCCCCAGCACGCGCGCATCGCGATAGTGGCGCTCGACCTCGCTTTCGCGCATGTAGCCCATGCCGCCGTGGAGTTGCACGGCCTGGTCGACGGCGTAGGAGCACGCCTCGACGGCGGTCTGCTTGGCGAGAGCCGCTGCGACGGTGACCGCCTCGCCGGCCGCGTAGCGCGCAGCGATCTCGCGGGTGTAGGTGCGGGCGACCTCGATACGCCGGTGCATCTCGACCAGTGTGTGTCGCACGACCTGGCGCGAGATCAGTGGCCGGCCGAAGGTCTCACGGTTTCGGACCCAGTCGAGGGTGAGGTCGAGTGCCCGCTGCCCTGTGGAGTACGCCGTGACCGCCAGCGAGATGCGCTCGGAGACGAAGTGCTGCGCGAGCGAGGCGAACCCCTGCCCCTCGCCCAGGACGTCATCGGCGCGCACGACCACGCCGTCAAAGGACAGCTCCGCCGTGTCGCTACACAGCCAGCCCATCTTGTCGAGCGCCAGGGGCTGCGCATAGCCGGGTGATCGGGGATCCAGGACCATCAGCGAGATGCCGGCCGCTCCCTCCTCCGGGGTGCCGGTGCGAACCGCGGCGACGACGAGGTCCGCGCGTACGCCGGAGGTGATGTAGGTCTTGGCGCCCGTGACCGACCAGGTCGCATCGGCGCCCTGCTTGGCGCGGGTGCGCAGGTGCGCGACGTCGGATCCGCCGTCGGGCTCGGTCACCGCCAGGCTGGCGATGGCCTCACCTGACAGGACGGGTCGTACATAGCGGTCGATGAGGTGATCGGCGCCGTCCTGGTCGCCGCGGGCCCTGCGCCGGTCGGCCTCGTCGACGACGTGGGGGAGTGCGATGCCGTGGCTGAACAGCCCCGCGACGACGCCCCCGCTGGCCCCTCCCTCGAGCAGGGCCTCGGTGAAGACCACGACGTCGACCAGGTCGCCTCCGGTTCCGCCCACCGACTCGGGGAACCCGATGCCGAGGATGCCTGCCTCCGCGGTGGTCCGGTGCAGCGAGCGCGGGAGTGCACCCTCGGATTCCCAGGCGGGCAGATGCGGCGCGATCTCACGACGGGTGAAGTCCAGGACGAGCTCGCGCAGCGCCCGGCGTTCGGGGGTGGCGTAGACGTCGGTGAGCGTCATAGCGCCACCCTAGGTCGGGAGGAGGGAGTGGCGAACGCGGGCCGGGCTCGGCTCGCCGCTTACCGAGGTATCCCCCCGACAACCGCGGCACCCCCCGAAGGAAAGCGACGAGCCGAGCCCCGTCGGTAGCCCGACGGGTTCCGCCACCCCCGCGACTGGCGGACCCCTCTGTCTACCGCCCTGGTCACGTGTTTGGGGACGGCGTACGGTCTATAGCCGGGATATAGCGAGGGGGTGGCTGATGGCCAAGCGGGAGAGTGCCGGGGGCGCTGATGAGGCTCGGCTCGGCGATATCGCGCGCCCCGAGGACTTCGCCCTCGACGGCACGCCGCTGATCTCCTACCTGTGGATGCTCAGCGACCTTCCCGACGGAGACGCCGTGGGCTTCGCGATCTGCCGCGGGCTCATGGCCCCCTATGGTGCCGAGCTCGCCCTGGTCTACGCCGCCCGCCCCGATGGCACGACGCTCGATCTGGTGGCGTCCTACGGCCAGGGGCCGAAGGAGAACGCCGTGTACTCCCGGACCACCACTGACATGCACTTGCCCGGGGTGGAGTCCTTCCGCGTCGGCACGGAGAAGTGGCTCACGCGAGACCAGGTCGCGGACGACTATCCGCTCGCCGCGCCCTTCTTCCGCGCGTGGAGTGCCGACGGTGACTTCGCGTTCCTGCCACTGCGGCACCGAGGGGCGCCGATCGGCTTCATGGTGCTGGCCTTCAACGGGCCGGTCGAGCGCACGTGGGGCATGCGCGCGACGATCGACGCGCTCCTCAGCGCCACGGTCATGTGGCTGCTCGCCTCGTCCGCCCTGCGTGGCACGACGCGGTCGAATCTGGCCGAGGCGCCACCCCTGGAGCTCACGGCGCGCCAGCGCGAAGTGCTCGTGCTCATGCGCGAGGGCCGGAGCAACCGTGAGATCGCTGAGCTCCTGGGCTATTCAGGGGCCACGATCAAGGCCGACATCACCGCCCTCGGCCAGATGCTCGGGGCCAGCGGCCGCGCGGAGATCCTCGCCAAGTCCCAGCGCGCCGGCCTCTAACCCCTCCCCCCGCGTCTGAGTTACCTCAGTGGTGGGTTAGCGACGGCTTATCCCACCACTGGGGTAACTCAGGTGACGAAGGGCTAGGCCTGCTCGGCGACCTCGAGGGCGTCGGCTCGGTTGGCTTGGCGTGAACGCCGCACCGTGTCGGTGGAGAACACCGCGAGCGCGAACCAGATGAAGCCGAAGCCGATCCATTCGAGGGTGTTGACCGTGTCGCCGAAGACGGTGATGCCGAGGATGAAGATGACCGTCGGCGTGGAGTACTGCAGGATGCCGAGGACGGAGAGGGGTAGTCGGTTGGCGGCGGCGGCGTACGCCAGCAGCGGTACGGCGGTGACCGGTCCGAGGAGGGCCAGCAGGGCGCCCATGCCCCACCCCTGGCTCGCGATGGCCGCGCTGCCCGCTGCCTCGATGACGACGAGCACGACGAAGGCGAAGGGCACCAGCACCGCGGTCTCGATGGTCAGGCTCGGGATGGCGTCGACGCGCGCCACCTTCTTGAGCAGCCCGTAGGCGCCGAAGGAGAAGGCGAGCACGAGCCCGAGCCAGGGCGCAGCGGCTTCGCCGATGCCGATGATGACGACGCCCACCGTCGCGATGGCGATAGCGATCCACTGCCAGGCCCGCAGCCGCTCGCGCAGGACGACGACGCCGAGGGCAACGGTCACGAGTGGATTGATGAAGTAGCCCAGCGCTGCCTCGACCACCTGGTCGGTCGACACCGAGTAGACGTAGGTCGTCCAGTTAATGGTGATGGCGACAGCCGCCCCCGTGAGCAGGCCGAGACGACGAGGCGTGCGAACGACGTCCCGCACGCTCCCGAAGCTCCGCGTGACCGCCAGGAGGAGCACGCAGAAGGCCAGCGACCAGATGATGCGGTAGGCGACGACTTCGAACGGCGAGACGGAGTCGAAGAGCGAGAAGTACAGCGGGAAAAGGCCCCACAGTCCATACGCCGCGAGGGCGTAGAGGAAGCCGGAGGTGAGGTCGGAGCGCGGCTGGTGGGTCAGGAGACGGTCCAGGTGTCCTTGCCCTGGAGCAGGGACTGGAGGTCGCCCTCGCCCTGTGACCGCACCTGTGCCACCTGCTCGCGAACCATGCGGTCGTAGGCGGGGCGCTGGACATCGCGGAAGACGCCGACGGCGGTGTTGTCGAGCGAGTGGGTGTCGGCCAGTCGGGAGATCGCGAACGCCAGGCCGGGATCCTCGGCGTGGGAGTCGTAGACGATGACCTCGGACGCGTCGATGGCGGGGGTGTTGGCCACGACGATGTGCCCGTCCGCCCCGCGGACGACGGCCTTGGAGCCGTCCTTGCCGAAGACGACGGGCTGGCCGTCTTCGAGCCGGATCATGCGGTCGTCGCTCGTCTCGGCGTCCTTGAGCGGCTCCCACGCGCCGTCGTTGAAGATGTTGCAGTTCTGCATGATCTCCACGAGCGCGGTGCCCTCATGGGCGGCGGCCCGGCGCAGCACCTCGGTGAGGTGCTTGCGATCGGAGTCCATCGTGCGGGCGACGAAGGATGCCTCGGCCCCGAGGGCCAGCGACACCGGGTTGAACGAGTGGTCGAGGGACCCGAGCGGCGTGGACTTGGTCACCTTGCCGGTCTCCGACGTGGGGGAGTACTGCCCCTTGGTCAGACCGTAGATGCGGTTGTTGAACAGCAGGATCTTGAGGTTGACGTTGCGGCGTAGGGCGTGGATGAGGTGGTTGCCGCCGATCGACATGGCGTCGCCGTCACCGGTGACGACCCACACCGACAGGTCGGGCCGGGTGAGGGCGAGACCCGTCGCGATGGCTGGCGCACGCCCGTGGATGGAGTGCATGCCGTAGGTGTTCATGTAGTAGGGGAAGCGCGACGAGCAGCCGATACCCGAGACGAAGACGATGTTCTCCTTGCGCAGGCCCAGCTCGGGCAGGAAGCCCTGCACCGCGGCGAGGATGGCGTAGTCGCCACAGCCGGGGCACCAGCGCACCTCCTGATCGGTCTTGAAGTCCTTGGCACTCTGCTTCTCGTCGGTGCGGGGCACGAGCGCAAGGCCGGGCATGGGCAGGTCGGTGGCGGTCACGGGATCCTCACAGGCTCTCGATGACGTCGGTGATGGTGGCAGCGAGCTCTTCGGAGGTGAAGGGCAGGCCCCGCACCTGGTTGTAGCTGATCGCGTCGACGAGGAAGCGGCCGCGGATCAGCAGCGCGAGTTGGCCGAGGTTCATCTCGGGGATGATCACGCGGTCGTACGCGCGGAGCACCTCGGCGATGTTGGCCGGGAACGGATTGAGGTGACGCAGGTGGGCCTGGGCGACCTGGCCACCCTCGGCGCGCACCACGCGGCAGGCGGCGCCGATCGGGCCGTAGGTGGAGCCCCAGCCGAGCACCAGCACGCGGGCCTCGCCGGAGGGATCCTCGACCTCGAGCGGCCCGATGCTGCGCGCGATGGCATCGACCTTGGCCTGGCGCAGTCGCACCATGTGGTCATGGTTGTCGGGGTCGTAGGAGATGTTGCCTGTGCCGTCGGCCTTCTCGAGACCCCCGATGCGGTGCTCCAGGCCCGCGGGGCCCGGGACCGCCCACGGGCGGGCGAGGGTCTCCGGATCGCGGAGGTAGGGCCAGAACTCCCCGTCGTGGTTGGGCTCGGTCGCGAAGCCAGGCTCGATCACCGGCAGCGAGGCCGCGTCGGGCACCGGCCAGGGCTCGGACCCGTTGGCGAGGTAGCCATCGGAGAGCAGGAGCACGGGGGTGCGGTAGGTCACCGCGATGCGGGCGGCTTCCAGGGCGGCATCGAAGCAGTCGCCGGGTGAGCGCGGGGCCACGATCGGCACGGGGGCCTCGCCGTTGCGACCGAACATCGCCTGCAGAAGGTCCGACTGCTCGGTCTTGGTCGGCAGTCCGGTGGAGGGGCCGCCGCGCTGCACGTCGACGACGATGAGCGGCAGCTCGAGCGACACGGCGAGGCCGATGGTCTCGGACTTCAACGCGATGCCCGGGCCCGACGTGGTGGTCACGGCCAGTGCGCCGCCGTACGCCGCACCGAGCGCTGCACCGATGCCGGCGATCTCATCCTCGGCCTGGAAGGTGATGACGCCGAAGCTCTTGTGCTTGCTCAACTCATGCAGGATGTCGGATGCCGGAGTGATCGGGTAGGAGCCGAGGAAGAGCGGCAGGCCCGACTGCTGCGATGCGGCGATCAGGCCGTAGGCGAGCGCGGGATTGCCCGTGATGTTGCGGTAGAGACCGGCGCGCATCGGCGCGGGCTTTACCTCGTAGCGCACGGAGAAGGACTCGGTGGTCTCGCCGAACGACCACCCGGCCTCGAAGGCAGCGATGTTGGCCGCCAGGATCTCCGGCTTCTTGGCGAACTTCGCCTTCAGGAAGTCGATCGTGCCCTCGGTTGGGCGGCTATAGAGCCAGCACAAGAGGCCGAGGGCGAACATGTTTTTCGCTCGCTCGGCGTCCTTCTTGGTGATGTCGAAGCCGGCCAGGGCCTCGACGGTCATCGAGGTCAGGCCGATCGGGTGCACGTCGTAGGAGTCGAGCGAACCGTCATCCAGGGGATTGGCGGCGTAGTCGACCTTCTCGATGTTGCGCTTGGTGAATTCGTCGGTGTTGACGATGAGCGTGCTGCCTGCACGCAGGTCCTTGAGATTGGCCTTGAGGGCCGCTGGGTTCATGGCGACCAGCACGTCGGGTCGATCGCCCGGAGTCATGATGTCGTGATCAGCAAAGTGGAGTTGGAAGGCCGAGACTCCGGGGAGCGTGCCCGCGGGAGCGCGGATCTCTGCGGGGAAGTCGGGCAGCGTCGACAGGTCGTTGCCGAGCCCGGCGGTCTCGGAGGTGAAGCGGTCGCCGGTGAGCTGCATGCCGTCTCCGGAGTCGCCGGCGAAGCGGATCACCACGTGACCGAGGGGGACGACAGCCTTGGCGTCAGTCGACATTCGCGTCCTCTTCACGGGGCGTACGGGGTGGGTTCATTCTCCACCCCCGCGGCCCTCCAGGCGCGTCGCGGGTGCCGGGACGCGGGACGGGGCGGATGCCGCGGCCCGGACTACCCTGCCCGGGTGAGCGTGTACGCCGTTGCCGGGGCCCCGGGGATCCGCGTGCACGTCGCCGACCTGGGCATGGCCTGCTGCGCGGTGGAGTTCGCCGCCGCTCTGGGCCGCGGACTGCTTGTGCCGGCGACCGACGGTCCGGGCGAGGCTCCCTCCCGGGTCCTGGTCGTCTCGGGGACCGTCACCGACGCCCTTGCTCCGGCGGTGCTCGCGGCGTGGGAGGCGCTGCCGGAGCCGAAGGCGGCCATGTCCTTCGGGGCCTGCAGCAACACCGGCGGGCCCTATTGGGACTCCTACTCGGTCACCAAGGGCATCGACCAGGTGATTCCCGTGCGCTCCTACGTGCCGGGGGGTCCGCCGCGGCCGGAGGCCCTCATCGACGCGATCGTGCGGTTGGCGGAGTCGGCATGAACGTCGATCCGCGCGAGTGGCTGCCCACGGTCCGCGACCAGGTGGCGCAGGGCTTCGCCTACCTGGACCTGTTGACCGCCGTCGACCACCCGGGGGATGGGCGCATCGAGGTCGTGCTCGTGCTCCTGCATCCGCAGACCACTGACACGTGCACCATCACGACGATGATCGACCGCGCAGAGCCGCGTCTGTCGTCGCTGGTTGCGGACCTTCCGGCGGCCTCCTGGCACGAGCGGGAGATCGCCGAGATGTTCGGCGTGGAGTTCGATGGCCATCCCGATCCGCGTCCCCTGCTGCTCTCTCCCGGGCTCGGGATGCATCCACTGCGCAAGGAGACGGTGCTGGCGACTCGCGTCGTGACGCCGTGGCCCGGGCTCGAGGAGGAGTCCGGTGCCTCGGGGCGACGTAGCCGACGGGCGAGCCTGCCTCCCGGAGTGCCCGCCGACTGGCTGCGCGAGGAGGGGTCGTGACGGGGATCCCCGCGCAGGCGCGCGGCGTCATCGCGCTCGATGCGGCGGCATGCACGTCATGCATGATCTGCGTGCGCGAGTGCCCCGACTGGTGCATCGAGATCGACAGCCACACGGAGGAAGTGACCGAGCCGGGTGCGCGCCGTCCCCGCTACGTCGCCGTCCTGGATCGCTTCGCGATCGACTGGGGACTGTGCATGTATTGCGGCATCTGCGTGGAGGTATGCCCGTTCGACGCGCTCTTCTGGTCGCCGGAGCACGACTACGCGGCAGGTGATGCGGGCGGTCTCGTCCACGAGACCCAGCGGCTCGCCGATTGGCTGCCGAGCGTGCCTCAGCGGTAGTTGACGAACTGCACGGGGAAGTCGAGGTCGGCATCCTTGACGAGCTGGATGACCTCCTGCAGGTCGTCGCGGCTTGAACTCGACACGCGGAGCTCCTCGCCCTGCACTTGTGTCTTGACCTTCTTCGGGCCGTCGTCGCGGATGAGCTTGGCGAGCTTCTTGGCCTGCTCCTGGCTGATGCCTTCCTTGAGCTGGCAGGTGATCTTGTGCAGTCGACCTGACGCACGAGCATCGCCGGCGTTGAGCACCTTCAGGCTCACTCCACGCCTGACCAGCTTCTCCTTGAGCACGTCGAGGGCAGCCTTGACGCGATCTTCGGTCTCGGCCTCGAGCTCGATGGTCATCTCGCCCTTGAACTCGACCTTGGCGCCGGTGCCCTTGAAGTCGAAGCGCTGGGCGAGTTCCTTGGCCGCCTGCGAGACGGCGTTGTCGACCTCTGCGCGGTCGATCTTGGAGACGATGTCGAAACTGTTGTCGGCCATGGGCGACATTCTGGCGCATGGGGTGCACTACAGCCTGCGGCAGGCCTCCTGGCCGGGGAGTAGGGGGCGCAGCCACAGTGTGAAGGCCGCGCCGTCCGAGGTGTAGGCGTTGCCCTGCTGGAATTCCCGGGGAAAGTCCGCATAGGTGCCAGCTTCGACTGCGGCACAGTCGGTCCTGGGCAGTCGCGGCCCCATCCACTCGATCTGCACGCCGGGTCCGTCTACCGGTAGCCGGCGCGCCTCGAAGGCCATCGGAACGTATGCGTTGCCGGGGTGGTCGGACATGGCCTCGATCACTTTGGCAAGGTGCGTACGAGCTCGGCGCTGGGCGGTTGTCAGGCCGGTGTCCATGGAGAGTGCGTTGATGCTTCTGTACGTCGGCCGCCCGTCAATGTCGACCCTGGTAAACGTATAGCCGACATCGGCGACGGGCACGAACCCAAAGTCAACGTCCACGGTGGCCCTGGCGAACCTCTCAAGCAACCGTCGTCCTTCACGAGGGCGCAGTTCGGCGACTCGGTAGGTCATCACCCCGTGGGCGTCGACATTGCCGGGCGTGAGTAGGCGGCCGTCGACGTAGAGCCGAAACGACACGGTCGAGTAGTTGGGCTGATCGGGTAGCGGATAGCCGCTGCCGACCCATGCGCTAGCCACTACGCGATCCCGCGGTGTTGGCGATTCGGCCCAGGCGGGCACAGACGGAATGAGGATCAGGGCAGCCGTGGCCACGACGATGCCCCGCATGCCCCCACGCTATAGCGTGACCGACCGTCATCAGGCCAGGTAGGCCCGCATTCGGTCGCCGGCGATCCGCTGTGGCTCAACCTCTGAATTGCTGGCAATCACGGTAGGAGGCGAATGAAGCGCCGTGATTGCGTTGCCGGTCAAGCATCGATCCGCGACGATGTGACCATGCAGCGGCCGATCCTCTTTGACCTCGACCGCACCCTGGTGGACTTGCAGAACTTCACCGACTACGCGGCTGCACTGGCCGATCTGCATTCGCTGCTGGAAGGGTGGTCGGAGTTCGAGGTGCTCGACGCCGACTGGGATGCGCCAACCCTTGAGTGCATGGCCATCCTCGTCGCCCTATCTAATGACCCTCGGTGGGGCCCCGTATCGGCGGCGGTTGCGGCCCATGAACGCGCGGCCATTCCGCGATCCACTCCCATGCCCGGGCTCGCCGAAGCGGGCGCTGCCTGCATCGGGACGCCCTGCGCGGTCGTCACCCTCCTGCCGCCGGACGTGGCCCGCGAGGTCCTCGATCACCACGGCTTCCCCGTGGAGATCATCATCGGGCGCGATCCGGGGATCCGAGCAAAGCCCCACGGCGACGGCCTCGTGGCGGCCGCGGAGCGCCTGGGCGTCGACGTGCGGGACTGCGTGATGATCGGCGACTCCACGTGGGACCACGCGGCCGCGGCTGACGCCGGAGCCGACTTCATCGGCGTTCCCGCAACACCGGGTGCCTTTGCATCCGACGTGCCGACCTCATCGAGCCTCATCGAGGCCGTGTGGATGGCCCGGTCCCGCTGATCGAGGCCGGCCCCATTAGTCTTGT
>JBJTIQ010000259.1:0-32985 GCA_046095085.1 Actinomycetota bacterium
TAGGACACCGGCAGCAGCACGACTTCAATGAGGGTCTTGTAGACGTATCCCACGATCACGTAGATGAGGAAGTCCACGCCGGTCAAGACCCCGAAGAAGGCGATCGTGCAAAAGACGATGGTGTCGGCGAACTCGCCGACAGCGGTCGAACCGATCAGTCGCACCCACAAGGATCGCTCGCCGGTGCGCTGCTTGATCTTGACCAGCACCCAGGCGTTGAGGAGCTGACCCACGAGATAGCCACAGATGCTCGCGAGCACAATCCGCGGGACAAATCCGAGAACGGCCTCGAAGGCCTCCTGGTTGCCCCAGTCGGCGGCCGGTGGAGAGATCTGGACCAACCAGAAGGTGGCGGCAGCCAGGATCGACATGGCGAAACCCAGAAGGATGGCCCGGCGTGCTGCCGTGAAGCCGTAGACCTCGCTCAGCACGTCGCCGACGACGTAGACGAGCGGGAAGAGGAATACCCCGCCGTCGGTGATGATCGGGCCGAAGGCGATGAGCTTGACAGCGCCGATATTGGAGATGAGCAGCAGGCCCACGAAGATCCCGACGATGACGGGGTAGAGACCGCCGGTGGTTCGCGCGAAGTGCGCGCCGCTGCTGCTCACGGCACGACTATCCCAGTCGCGCCCGTCGACGGGTGCGTCACTCCCCGGTGAAGTCCGGCGCGCGCTTCTCACGGAAGGCAGCCAGGCCCTCGTGGAAGTCGGCGCTCGTCCAGGCGCGTCGCCTCAGAGCCGTCAGGTGCTCGAAGGAGTCGGCGGTCAGCGGGCGGGCATCGGTAAGGGCGTTGATCTCCGCCTTGATGGCCTTGATCGACAAGGGAGCGAGTGAGGCAATTCGCCGGGCTAGTCGCTCCGACGACGCCGTGAGCTCGTCACTGGTATCGACGACGGAGAAGACAGTGTCGGTGAGTTGGGCCGAGTCGGCGCGAAGGGGCTCGGCGGTGAAGAACATCGCCCTGGCAACCGGCGCTGAAACCGCGGCAAGGAACTGGGCGACACCCTCCGAGTGGTAGGGCACGCCGAGCTTGGCTGGCGTGATTGCGAACTCCGCGGTGCGAGTGGCGACGATGATGTCGCAGGCGAAGGCGAGGTTGCACGCAGCGCCCCATGCACCACCCTCCACTGCCGCGATGATCGGAAATCCCACCCCACGCACTGCGCGCACCAGGTGCTCCACCGGCGAGGTCCACGCGAGCGGATCGCTCCCGTCAACCGGAAGGTCATCGATGTCGTGGCCCGCGGACCACGTGGTCACGCCCGGCTCGGCTCGCAGGATCAGCGCCCGACAGTCGGCACCTTCCACCGCGGGCAGGAGTTCGTCGAGCAGGGCCACTCCCAGGGCATTGCGCCGCTCCTGGTGGGTCATCGTGACCGTGCGCACGCCCTGGTCGTCGACGACCGAGATCAAGCCCACACCCACACCCTAGAGGCAGGTCACTGGCATTCGGGTGCCTTGGCGAAGGCATTGCCCACGTCGCCATCGATGGCGTCATGGGCCTTCGACAAGGCATCAAGCGTCGAGGTGCCCGCATCGAAGGTCTCCTTGGCCGCTCCAGCCGCCTTCAACCACTCCAGGCCGGCCGACACCGGATCGCCGGCATTCTGCGCGGCAGTGACATGGCCCATGGTGGTGTCCTTGGCCGCGTTGAGCTCATCGACCTGCGACTGGATGGCCGTCAGGGCCGCCGCTGCCTCGATGTAGTCGAGGGGCACACCGCCCAGCGCGGCGCCGAGACGCTCGGAAGCCGCCTCGACATCGCCCATCTGAGCCTCGACCTGGGCTTGGAACTGCTCGCCGACGGAGTCAGCGGAGTTTGGGTCGTAGTCGAGGTTGGTGGCGATCTCGCCGACGGTGGCGAAGAGCTCATCGCGGGCAATGCACACGCTGCCTGCCCACGTGATGATCTCGGGCGTGGGAGTCGGCGTCGGGGTCGGCGGAGCCGAACTCGTCGTGGGACTCACCGGGTCAGGCGTGGGCACGACAACTGAGTCATCGCCGGCACAGCCCACGACCACGACCGAGATCACCAACCCCATGGTCGCGGCGATCACAGCAGACCCGGTCCTGCGCACCGGGCCATGCTCCACCCGCAGTAGCGCGGTGTCCACCCGATCTGACCGATCGCTGTCCTTCCGGCAATCCCCGCACGGAACCGCCGCACCTAGCGTGGCGTCACAGGGCGGGAGGTCTCATGCGTCGCGGACTGTTGGCACAAACTGCGGTGGGGAGCCTCGTGGCCCTCGTACTCCTGGCCGGTTGCGGCGGGGGCGAGATGGGGGGCTCGGAGTCCGTGCCCGACAAGGAGATGGCACAGTCGCCGACCCAGGCCTCGGTGGAGGAAGCGCCTCGAGAAATCATCCGCAATGCCGACATCGCCGTGCGCGTGACGGATGTTCGGCCGTCGGCTCTTCGCGCTGGCGACATTGCCGCGGATGCCGGCGGCCGCACGGCTTCGCAGAGCCTCATGACGCAGGGGGAGGCCGTGTATGCCGATCTCATGCTGCGTGTGCCAGCCGACCGTCTCGATGAGGTGCTCGGTGAGTTGAGCAGTCTGGGGGACGTCCAGTCGCTCAACATCACGGCAGAGGATGTCACCACCCAGGCCATTGACCTCGATGCCCGCATCGAGGCACTGCAGACATCGGTCGATCGGCTCGAGGTGTTGCTCGGTCAGGCAACATCTGCCCAGGCGCTCGTGGAGATCGAGCGCGAGCTGTCGGCCCGCCAGGCGGAACTGGACTCGCTCGTTGCTCAGCGCGCTGCCCTAAGCGATGCCGTCGCGCTCTCCAGCATCTACGTCTCCATCTCCCCCACCAGCGAGGCCGCGGAGTTCACGCCCCCGGGCTTCGTCTCGGGGCTGGAGTCCGGCTGGAACGCGCTTCGAACCGTGACCGCCACCCTCGTTACGGCGGCCGGGTTCTTCCTGCCCTTCCTGCTCGTGATCGCCATCGTCGCGATTCCCGTCATCGTGGTGGTTATCGCCCTGCGGAGGCGCAGGCGGCACTAGATTCGACCCATGGCGACCGACTCACCAGACGCCACCCCTTCGGCGAAACTCTCTCCCGCCATGGTCAAGCACCTGCGCATCACCGGCCTGTGGGTGACGCTCGTCGTCATCGTCATCGTGTCGATCCAGCTTGCGCTGCCCGATGTCGTCACCGTCGGACCGACATGGCTGGTGCCGTTCATGGAACTCATCGGCATTCCCGTCGTCCTTCTGCTCATCTTCTTCGGCGGCGAGCATCCGCGCGTCGTGCAAGGCGCGATGTCAGCATTCCTCGTGCTGCTCGTGCTGGCCAGCGTCATGAACGCCGTGCTGCTGCTCCTCAGCCTGCTCAACGGATTCACCGAGCAGGGCGGCCCGCTGCTCTTCGCGGGCTTCGGTGTTCTCATCATCAACGTGCTGAGCTTCGGGCTCGTCTACTGGTGGGCCGACGCCGGTGGCCCCGTGCTCCGGGCCGAGGGCCGACCCGTGACCCCCGACTTCCTCTTCCCCCAGCAGGGCATGGACGACATGGCCGACTGGAAGCCCGGGCTGCTGGACTACCTCTTCACGGCTTACACCAACATCATCGCCTTCAGCCCGACTGACACCATGCCGCTGAGCAAGCGGGTGAAGGTGCTGTTCGTGGTTCAGTCATCGACAGCCGTGCTGACCATCGTGGTGACGCTGAGCCGGGCCATCAATCTGATCCCCGGGGGCACGCCTCCGGCGTCCTAGGCGGGAAGCCGCCACTCAGTGGTGCTCTGCTTTCCGCCAAGGGCGAGGTCGGCGACGAGACGACCGATGATCGGCGTGAACTTGAAGCCGTGCCCCGAGCACGCCGATGCAATGACGACCGGACCGCGACGGTCGAGGATGAAGTGGTTGTCGTCGGTGACCGTGAAGAGACACGTGACCGCACTCGACACGCTGGTGTCGGCGCCGGGCAGCCATTCCCGCGCGTACGCCGCGGCGTCGGCGGTCCACTCCTCGGAGACATCGAGGGTGCGAGCCGCGAGGTCGGGCACGGGGTAGGTCGCATCCAGGCCCACCTTGACCCCCTCTCCCGGCGACTCGAGCCCGTAGGTGACGTCGGCAACGGTGTTGGCCGACCCCTCGGCGTCGCGATGGTGGACGTAGGAGGGGAAGGAGTAGCCGGGCCTGATGGCGACGTGCACGGGCTGCTGGAGCGTGACCTCGAGGTGCGGAAGCGTGATGCCGAAGTCGGCCAGTCCGTCGACCTGCTCGAGCCATCCGCCAGCAGCGACGACGACGGCGTCGGCCTCGAAGGACTCGTCGTCGGTGTGAACTCGCACGCCGTCACCATGTCTGTCGATCCGACGAGCCGGCGACATGAATCGCACGGTGGCGCCGTAGCGCTCGGCGAGGGAGATCTGCGCCTCGACCGTGCGATCGGCGAAGACGCGACCTCCGTCTGGCGAGTAGATGACCGCCGTGTCGAACACCATGCCGGGCCAACGCTCGTGCGCCTCCTGCGGCGTCAAACGATCGAACGCCCATCCGCCCGACTCGAGGGTGCGCTCGATCTCGTCGACGGCACGCACGAATCCGTGATCTAGTTGGCCGGTCTGCTCCAGCAGAGTCTCGCCCGCTTCGGACTCGAGCTGGTGCCACAGCGGGATGGCGTCAGCGGCAAGCCGGGAGTAGAGGGAGTCGCGATAGGAGACGCGGAAGATCCGGGTCGCGCCGTGCGAGGAGCCCCAGGCGTGCCCGCGATCGAATCTCTCGAGCAGCACGACATCGCGTCCGTCGCGGGCGAGGTGGCAGGCGGTGGACGAGCCCATGGCCCCCGCACCGATCACGACGACATCCGCACGCACCCTCCGAGCCTAGGGCCACGGCGGGAGTGGGCAGCGACTACTGCACGGGATAGGCGGCAGGATTGCGGAAGGCCTCGAGATAGTCATCCATCTGCTCGCTGGCCGATCCACCGATCAGTCGACCGGAGGCCACCGCCTCCTGGAAGAGCTCGAAGTCGTGGGCCACGAGATCGGCATAGATCAGCGAGAAGTCGGCGATGGCCGCCTCGAAGTTGGTGGACTCCCCCATGTAGGACGAGATGGCGACCGCGTCCCCCGATCGAGCATGGGCACGCGCCAGGACGTGACCGCACAGGCGCGCATAGTTGATCAGGCCCTGTGGGAGCAGCGCGGAGGGCTCCGGCGACCACTTCATGTCGCGCAGTTGTCGCACGTAGTACTCCCGGCCCAGCTTGCCGGTCAGCCAGCCGAGGAAGGGGTCGCTGGCCGCCTGGATGATGCGCTGGCCTTCGACGACGCGCTGCCCCTGGTTGGAGTAGTCCGCGACATCGGTGTAGGGCTCCAGGACCGACTTCTGTGCCTGCTTGATCTGCAGCACCAGCACATCGCTGTCGTCGCGACCCTCCAGGAGCAGCACCCAGGCCACCAGCCCGACGCTGCCGACGCCGACGACCTTGTGGCCGAAGTCGACGACCTCGTAACGCTGGAGCACCGCGCGTCGGTCGGGGGCCAGGCTGTCGAAGTATTGGTCGAGTGCCTCCATCATCATGGTGCGCGCCATGGTGTCTTCGGGCACGCGAACGAGCACCGGCGGCTGGTCGAGGAAGCGGCGATGGCCATCGACGTATGTCGTGAGCTTGCTGACTGCCGTCCACATGGTGCGTTGCTGCGCGCGATCGAATGATTTTTGCATCGCCTTGAGATTGAACTGCTTGGTGTTGGTGCGAGCCCACTGCTCCATGCTTGACGCATCGATGCGGTCGTACCAGATATCGATCTCGTTCATGCCCGCGTATTGCGCCATCGACTGGCGGTATTGCGCAGCAGCGTCGCGAGCGGCAGATCGGGCGATCACATCCCCATAGGAGCTATCGCGAGCCGCGAGGACGAAGGACGCTGCCAGCCGCTTGACATCCCATTCAAACGGCCCCGGATGCGTATCATCGAAGTCGTTGAGGTCGAAGACCGGCACGCGGTCGGGAGCGGCGTAAAGACCGAAGTTGGACAGGTGAGCATCGCCGCACAGGTGGACGGTGAGGCCGCTGTCGGGCTGGGAGGCAAGGTCGGACGCCATGATGATGGCGGTGCCCCGGTAGAACGCAAAGGCGCTGGCACCCATGCGCTCGTGCCGCAGCGGAAGAAGCCCGGGCACCCGACTCACTTCCTGCCCGAGCAGTAGTTCGATCGGATCCGGGCGATCCGCGGGCGCCAACCACTGACCCTGGCGCTTGCGCGGCACCCGCTGGCGTGCGGTGCGCCCGACCGCCTCGCGCTCGGCGACGGTGTAGTGGGGGACGAAGGTGTGGATCCCGATCTCGGTCACGCGGGCAGCCTAGCCGGGGCACTCGATCGCGGGGCCGCGACATTGGTGGGATCAAGGGGTACGAGAAGGCGCCGCAGTCGGATGCGCCAACCAGTGGCCGCACCAATGGTGCGCCCGACGGTCGCGCTGCCCCGCCATGCCTCCACCACGATCGCTTCGTCTGGAGGGCTTGCTCCGTAGATGGCCGGGCCGGCCAGGCGAGCAAGCGTCACCACGCTCCAGGCCACGTCGTCCGGCATGTCTTCGGGATAGTCGGCATCAGCTGCCGGCGCGTACCACAGCGGCAGCGGAATCCATGCCTCGGCGAGCAATAGTCGCGCCCACGTCCAGGCACCGAGCACCTGCTCTCGCGCGTCGCCCTGCCGAAGTCGGCTGCCGATGCGACGGCGTCGTACCGCGACGTAGACGAGCCACGCCAGGCCGGCCAGGGCGATGATCGCTGGGATCACCACCGACCAGGGGATGGCCAGCTGTTGCTCTTCGGCCGCCGAGTCCCCCTGCTGCTGGTCGCCACCGGAGTCGGCGTCAGGGCCGCCCTGGCCGCTCGCGCTCGGATCGGGCTCAGGCTCTGGCTTGACCGGCAGATCCGCCTGCGTCAGCGGCTTCACGACCGCCGGGCGCGCAGCGTCGCGGTCCTGGGGGGACGGCTGGAACGCGACCCAGCCCAGTCCTTCGAGTCGCGCCTCCGGCCAGATGCTCACCTGGCCGGCCGTCACCGTGGCGACGCCGGCCTGCGCGGCTTCGTCCAAGGGCCAGCCGATGACCAGGCGCGTCGGGACTCCCCAGGACCGCGCGATGATCGCCCAGATAGCGGCGTACTGCTCCTGGAAGCCCAGGCCGATGGCCAGCACGCCATTGAGCCCGTCGTACGAACGATCGGGTGGTCCCACCGACAGGGCCTGGGCCGGCGCCGCATTGAGCGACGGACTGCGCAGGAGCTCTGACAACATCACCAGGCGCTTCCAGGTGTTGTCCCCGGCTTCGTCCTCGACGGTTTGCGCGAGCGATGCCATGGGGCCGCCGAGCGGCCCGGGGATGGCGACGGCCGGATCGAGATCGCCGCTCAACGCCGGGGTCGCCTCGCGCACCTGCCCTGCCTCCGCGACCGCGAGGGAGTAGCGAATGTCGAATGCCTGGTCGATCGGAGAGGACACCGCCGCGACGATGCCCGCGGCGGGATCCGCGCGCGTGGCCACCGGCGACAGCACCTGGTCGACGCGCTGGGGCACCGGCACCCATTGGCCGGGGAGTCCCACGCCCACGGTCACGCGAGTGCCGGACTCGAAGGTGTCAGTCGGCGCACCCACGGACTCGACGGGGATCTGGTCGCCGGAGACGCCGTAGGTGGGCGGCGCGATCCAGGCGATGCCGTTGTACGACGCGAAGGTGGCCCACGTGGGCCTGTTGCGCAGGATCTCCGGACCGGTGCCGATGGCGAAGAGGATGCGGCTTTGCTCGTTGGGATCGACCTGCCAGCGCGTCGCCACCAAGAAGGGGTCGGGCACGCCACCCTCGGTGCGAGACTCCTGCACGTCGCGTCCGAAGAGGTTGTTGGTGCGGGCATCGCCGGTTATCGCCTCTGCTCCGAGCGACACGGCGTAGGTCGCAAGTGATGCCACGGCCATGGTGACGACGACGAGGACTTCCGCCCACCGAGCGGGTCGCACTGGATCGATGCCGTTCCAGGGGCCGAGGAGGATGAGCAGCAGCGTGATCGACAGCGTGGTGAATGCCGCGAGCACACCTCCTTCGAGCGTGCCGGTGACTCCGGTCGAGAGGACTCCGACAACCAGCGCGATGCTCGGGATGGCCGCGGCGACGGCGAGTCGTCCGCGCGCGAGCGCCTGACCCGCCCAGGTGCCGATCAGCAAGGAGCCGGCCAGTCCGGCCGACAGCAGCAGGCTCGACGGGGCATATCCGCCCGGCCCGACCGCGATGCCCACTCCCATGCCGAACGCCACGGCGCCGAGCCCGATCCACGGGCCCAGGCCGGCGGTCACCCCGGCGACGAGGACGACGAGCGGGGCGTAGACGAATCCGCTGAGGGTGCCCTCGACGACCAGGGGCATGGCGAGTGCGACGAGCAGGGAGGGCAGCGCCGCGACCACGGCCACGCCCCACCGCTGACCGGGAGTGATCTCCGACGATGGCGTGCGCAGAACCCTTCCGTCTGCGGGGCGGGCGCGCGTCGTGGTGCTCATGGCCGAAGCACCGCCAACGCCGGGATGCGATCCCACCATCCCGTCGCATCATGACCCCTGACGACGATCGTCGTCCCGCGGTTGGCCCGCAGCAGGCGGGTGTCCACTCCTGATGAACCACGCTCGACGAGCGCCAGCATGTCGATGGCGGCCGACGAGCGGCCCGTGCCATGGGCGGCGCGCTCCCCCGTCGTCGTGCAGACTTCGACGTCGAGTCCGGATGACGCGGCGACCGTAGCCAGCGACGCGATGAAGTCGACAGCACTCTCGAACTCGTCCTCACTCGTGTAGGCGCGCGTCTCGGTCACCAGGACCAGCATCAGGCGGGGGCGGGTGACGTCGATGTACTGCCGCATCATGAGGGTGCCGGTCTTGGCCGACGACTTCCAGTGCACGTGGCGTAGTTCGTCGCCGATCACGTATTCGCGCAGCATGGCGAAGGTCGTGGTGCCCATCTCGGATGAGCCGCCGAACTCCGCGAGCGCGCTGGGCAGCGATGCCATCGAGACCGGGCGTACGCGCGGCACGACGAGCATGGCGACCCCGTCGGCCTCGCCGACGGTGCGACGAAACAGTCCCCACGGATCGACGCGCTCGACAATCCAGGGGCCCAGGCTGAGCGGCCCCCTCCGACGCGTAGGCACGGGCACGTCTGCGTGGACGCCGCTCGCATCCCAGATGACCGGCACGCGGTCACCGAGCCCGGTGGGCGTGTGGCTCCGCAGTCGCAGGCCCCGGCGGTGGGCACGGTCGGCGTCGAGGTCGAGCCGCACGGTGACGTCGGCCAGCCGCTCGACGCGCGGGGGAACGGAGCACTCCACGCCCACCGGGCGGCCGCCGGAGACTAAGAAGAAGGAGACGACGATGAGCACGAGGGCGCCGGCAGCAAGGCCGAGGAGCTCGGGGTAGCCGAGGACGAAGCCCAGCGCCACGAGGGCGAGGGCGGTGACGACAACGCCCACTCCCCGGGGAGTCAGTCGCGATCTCACCCGGCGGGGACTCCGGCGACGACCTGCTCGATGGCGCGCGTGCGCGCGGCCGAGTCGGCCTCGACGTCGTTGAGGACGATGCGGTGCGCGAGGACGGGCACGGCGAGTCGCTGGACGTCGACGGGCGTGACGTAGGTGCGGCCGGCCATGGCGGCGGACACCTGCGCGGCACGGAGCAGGCCGACGCTGCCGCGGGGGCTGGCGCCGAGGCGCACGCCCGGCGCGGTGCGGGTCGCCGAGGTGAGGCGCACGACGTATTCCATCACCGCGGGCTCGACGTGGACGGTGCGCGCGAGCGCGACCATGCGTCGGATGTCGTCGGCGTCACCGACGGACTGCAACTCCTCGATCGTGAGTCCGCGATGGCTGTTGGCGAGCACGCGCACCTCGGCCTCGAGATCGGGGTAGCCGATGGAGACGGACATCAAGAAGCGATCGAGCTGCGCCTCGGGCAGCGGGAAGGTGCCGTCCATCTCGATGGGGTTCTGTGTGGCGAGCACGAGGAAGGGGCGCGGCACCGCGTGGGTGATGCCGTCGACCGTGACGGTGCGCTCCTCCATGACCTCGAGCAAGGCCGACTGGGTGCGCGGCGAGGCGCGGTTGATCTCGTCGGCGAGCACGATGTGGGCGAAGACGGGCCCGGGATGGAACTCGAAGGTGCTGGAGCCCTGGTGGAAGATAGAGACGCCGGTGACGTCGCTGGGCAGCAGGTCGGGCGTGAACTGGATGCGGTGCCACGACATGCCGAGGGTGGCCGCAATGCTGCGGGCGAGGGAGGTCTTGCCGACGCCGGGCACGTCCTCGAGGAGCAGGTGGCCCTCTGCGAGGAGGCAGGTGACCGCGAGGGAGATGACCTCGCGCTTGCCCTGGATGAAGCCCGCGACGTTGTCGACGATGGCCTCGGCATTGGCCGCGAAGCGCTGGGCGTCCTCGGCGGAGAGGGACTCGCTCATCCCGCCACCCTAGGGGAGCCGGCACCGTGACGCCGAGAGATAAGGAGACCCCGCCAGGAGGCAGCGACAGGCCTGGCCAGGCCAATGACCGAGATGCCGTGGACCGGGTCGGTCGCCTCCGGCAGGCTAGGGCCATGACCTCCGTGGAAAGCGCAGCAGCCGGCCGAATCGTCGTGGGCTTCGACGGGTCCGATCACGCCCAGCGTGCCGTCGAGTGGGCCGCCGTCGAGGCACTCTCGCGTGGCGTCGGCCTGTTCATCGTCTCGGCGTTCACACCGCCGGCGAGCGGCTCGACGTTCGGCTTCGGCGCCTACCTCTCCCCCGACGCGCTCGACGACATGTCGGAGCGCATGTCGAAGGACCTGGCGGCATACGCCGACACCGTGCGTGCGGCCCACCCCGGGCTCGACGTCACCGCAGACGTGGTGATGGGCAGCCCCACCACAGCACTCATCGAGGCGAGTGACGACGCCGTGCTCACCGTCGTGGGCAGTCGCGGGCTGGGCGGCTTCCGCGGGCTGCTGCTCGGATCGGTGGGCGTCAACGTCGCCGCCAATGCGCACGGTCCAGTGGTGGTGCTGCGCAAGGACGCGCCCGCGGACGCCAAGACCATCGTCGTCGGCGTCGATGGCTCGGACCTGTCCGACCAGGCGGTCGACTTCGCCTTCGACATGGCCAGCCGCCACGGCTGGACGCTGCGCGCGATCCACGCGTGGGAGGTGCCCTCCTACGACGTGCTGGCCGCGCCCATGGGCCCTCCCCCCTCGAGCATCGACGACTTCGGCGAGGTCGAGGCGCGGGTGCCGGCCGAGGCCCTCGCCGGGCACCGCGAGCGCTACCCCGACGTCACGGTCGAGGTGGAGGTCGTACGCGGAACCCCGGCTCGCGCCATCCTCGACAACGCCAAGGATGCGGCGATGATCGCGGTGGGGTCACGCGGCCGCGGGGAGTTCATGGGCGCCATGCTCGGGTCGGTCGGCCAGGGGGTGCTCTTCAAGGCCAAGGTCCCGGTCGCCGTGATCGGCGGCGGCGACGAAGAAGAGGCCTAGCGCCCCCGGTAATCTCGGGGCATGGCCGACCGCGCGACCGACCGACTCGTCTGGGTCGACTGCGAGATGACGGGCCTCGACCTCGGCAAGGACCAGTTGGTCGAGATCGCCGTCATCGTCACGGAGTCCGACCTCACCGAGCTCGATAGCGGCCTCAACATCATCATCCGCCCGGCCGACCTCGCCGTGCTCGACAGCATGGACGAGGTCGTGCGCGAGATGCATACGGCGTCTGGGCTCCTCGAGGAGATCCCCAACGGCGTGACGCTGGCCGAGGCCGAGGAGAAGATCCTCGACTACGTGCGCCAATTCGTGCCCGACTCGCGCAAGGCTCCGCTGGCAGGTTCGAGCGTCTACGTTGACCGAGGCTTCCTCGCCCGCGACATGCCGGCGCTCGACTCCCACCTGCACTACCGCGTGGTCGATGTCTCCTCCATCAAGGAGATGGCCCGCCGCTGGTATCCCCGCGCATACTTCGCCAGCCCTGAGAAGCGCGGCAACCACCGGGCCCTGGGCGACATCCGCGAGTCGATCGCCGAGTTGCGCTACTACCGCGATGCCATCTTCGTGCCGCTCCCCGGGCCCGACACCGAGTCAGCCCGCGCGACGGCTGCGGGCCACGTCGTCGACCACGGCTAGGGATTCGTCGGCCGCATCGCCCTAGGCACCGCGCGCACGCGGGCCCGAAGGTGGGGAGCGAGCCCGTCAAGGCAATCCCGCAGACCAATGGTTTGGACAGTCCACCCCTCGGGTGGGTGGTCACATGGCCCGGCCTCACCAAACAAGGAGTAGCCGCGGGCCGTGCCATGACTTTGGTGTCGAATGAGAGATACGACGCCCCGGTCACCGCTCTCGAAGCATTGGTCCGCGATTGCCTGCGAGGCTGAATAGTCCGAGCCACCGAAGAGGTCGAGCGTGACCCCTGCCTCCGTGGCGCGCTCGCTCGTGAGGTCCGCCCAGGGCTCACTCTTCAGCATGGCCGTCGCCACTAGGGCCCGCCGCCGCTCGACATCTTCGTGCGCGATGAGGAGCGCACCCCGAAAGGTCTCGGCAAAGGCAGCGTCCAGGTCACCGGCGAGGTAGCACGTGCCCTTCGGTGGGGCCAGATCGAAGCGACCTTCAGCACCGATGCCACGCGCGGAGAAGAACCAGGGGGACCGGGGTTGCCCCTCCGCGTCGAATGCACGGTAGACGCGCTCGAGCCGAGTCCCCTTAGACAGCGTGACTCGCGGGATACGCGAGGCGTCCGGTGTCACTGGAGCGACGCCGCCCACGCTCGCGCCACGTCAACGACGCGCTCAGCATTGCCTGAGCGCAATACGTCGATCGGACGAGCCCCGTCAAGATCGACGTCAGGTGACACGAGCCAGGAAGCAAGGGTCCATCGCGAAACGATCCCCGCATCGACAGCGGCGAGAACGTCGGTCAATCCGTCGATCGGACTGCCATTGGCAAACTGGAAGGCCGGGTAGTAGACGCGCCCATTGCCGGTGCGCAGGGCCAGCAGGGAGCGCTTGCTCACGGCCTGGCGCGTCAAGGGCTTGTCAGGCGAGCCGAGTAGGACGGCCACCGTCTTGGCGTCGTACACCGGGCCGAGATGCTCCTGCCAGAGCGCGCCGGTGTCGACGAGGGCGTCGACCGCGGCCCGAGCAGCCGCATCGATGTCGTCGACGTCTGCGGTAGCGGTGCCCGAGGGATCCTGGCGGGCGAGCTCGGCCCCGATGGCCGAGAGCAACCGGCGCTGGGAGGGGGTCAACGCTTGGGCACCCGCGAGGTCGGCGGCAACGCTCATGAATACCTCTTTCCCGCGGTCTCCCACTACGGTAGACGATCTGTCAACCTTGTCAACCTAGGCCCCCGGGGTCTCTCTCGGGGATCGCTCAGGTCGGATTCGACCACGGATGCGAGCGTCGCCGTGGTCGCTGTCCACAGCCGCTTGGCTCAAGGCAACTCCCCACGTGCTCCTGCGCCATTGCCGATCAGGGTCACGGCGAACTACTCATGGGCCAACGCGACAGCAGGTAGTCGACATGCAACCTCTAGACTCAGGCGGCGCCTCCGCGAGGGGTCGCGGTGGGTGTAGCTCAGCTGGTAGAGCACCTGGTTGTGGTCCAGGACGTCGCGGGTTCGAGTCCCGTCACTCACCCCAAGGGGTTGGGGACTTTCGACTTCCGGCCCTACCTCAGGACGCGTCCTTCCAGTGACGGGGCATTCAGGTGGCAAGGGGCCAACAGACAGCCGTTGGGTAACTCGACAACAATCAGAAACTCTCAGAGCCGGGAGTCGCGAGCTCGGAGAAGAAACTGCCTGCGTCCGCGATCAGGCCCTGGTGCCGTCTTCAGCCGTCAAGCTAATGCGTTCCGCGATTCGCCGAGCGAAAGCAAGCATGGGTCCGAGCGTCGCGCCTCCGGCCCAGTAACTCCGACCTTGAACGGCGCCCACGCAATTGCCCACGCCGTAAAGCCCAGGAATTGGCTCGTCCATGTCGTCAAGTACTCGCCCGTCCACGTCAACCTTGGGGCCGCCCTTGGTGTCAAGAGTCCCTGCCGCCACGATGGCGCCAAAGTAGGGGCCGGTCAGCGAAAGCGGCCACATCACCGGATTGATTCTCCCAGGCTCATCTGGGACTGGGCCACCGAATCCAGCCACATCAGGAGCGACCGCCCCGCGGCCAAAGTCCTCATCGACACCTGCAATGGCCATCTCATTCCAGCGAATGATGGTTTGACGTAGGTTTTCCAAGAAGTCTGGATCAAGGACCGCCCCGCCCGTAAGGTGCTCGAGGCGCGACAGACGGTACTTTGCCTGTTCGGCAAAGTCTTCAAGCGTGGTGGCCTTGAACACGTGTTCGTGGAATCCCATCGGGACGATGCTTCCATTGCTCTCAGCCTGGCAGCCGTCCTGGGCGCGTTGATCCCAGACCTGGATCATGAAGAGATTCGGATAAGAGGCTGATCGTGAATCCCATGCCCCCATCTCAGTGGCCAACTCGTTGTAGGGCAACTTCTCGTTGAGGCAGCGCTTTCCTCGGAGATTCACCCCAATCATCGAGTCACCGGGCCAGGACGTTGTGGCGTTCATATGGGGATCCTGAGCAGCAACCCGCTCAAGAGCTACAGCACTGCGCCAACCATGCTGCATGTTGCAAAGTTGTGCTCCCACGGCCGAACCGATTCGGACAAAGTCACCCTCGTTAGTGCGGGCAGCACATCCCCCCAAGCTGGGAAAGGCAAGGAAATTGCGCACGAGCTCCGCATCATGCGTGAAGCCGCCAGATGCGAATACCACTCCCACCTTCGAAGCGATCCGTTCCTTGCGCCCATCAGTGACGCTCGCTATGACACCTCGGACCTGCCCAGTCGGTTCTACCATCAGGCGCTGAACCCGGTGGGAAACCCGAATGTCTACTCCCAAGTCTTGGCAGACTTGCGCCATCTGCGTAACCGCAACGACCCCACCGTTTGTCATCTCCGGATTCGAATCAAGTGGAACCATGACACGTCCGTATGGGACACGATCTTCTTCCAGATGGGCCAGATAGTCGATGAAGTCATCTGCAGGCCTAAACAGAAGGCCTCCGCGCTCGTGCATCTCACGAACAGCCGGCCAAGTGCCGTCGTAGATGGCTTTCACCAGCGTGTAGTCCCACTCCGAGACTCCCATGAGCGGAGCGTCGGGGTTGAAGCTCTCGGGTCTTGCCGTCCTTAAGCAGTAGCGCAGAAAATCTTCTTCGACGTCTTCGACGCCAATTTCCTGCAGATGGCCGTTGTTTGGCACCCACGTCCAAAAGGCCGACTTACGCGTCGTCCCACCGATCTCCGGAGCCTTCTCCAAGAGGATCACCGATAAGCCGCGCCAAGCACAGAAGAGGGCCGTCGCGAGCCCTGCGCACCCTGAGCCCACCACGATCACGTCTGCGTCAGGGTCAATTCGTGAATCGCACAGCTCCGGACGGGAAGACTCTCTGGGGGGCACTGGAAGATGCCTGGCTGCCTTCGGGCGGTACCTGTCCCGCGGACCTTGATTCGTCGTCATCAACCTGGATCTACTCTTCGACCCTGGAGAGCCGGTCATAAACTACTTCGCCTTCAATGATCGTGTAGTCCACTTGAGTCGCATGAATCTCGCGGGCTGGAACCGTGAGGGGGTTCCGATCCACCACGATGACATCGGCAAGAAGCCCCGGGGCGATGCGTCCTATGCGGTCGGCCAGGCCCTCTTGTCTCGCGGCGTTGACGGTGAAGATGTCGAGCGCCTCCTCAATGGTTATGGCTTCCTCCTTGCCAAAGGTCTCCGTACTGCCACCGGGTTCTTCGCGTGTGACCATCGTTTCGATTCCTACCCAGGGGTTGACCGAAGGGACGACGGACCAGTCCGATCCGGCCACAACGAGCGCATTGGAATCGAGCATTTCTCGGATGGGCCATACCCGGCGAATGATGTCGGGACCGACTGCGACGGCAATATCGGAGCAAATCGGGGAGGGCTGCCACAGGTAGGGGGATACCTCAAAGGTTGCGCCAATCTCATTGGCTCGAGAAACGTCGGCCTCAGAGACGAAGGTGCAGTGGCCAACATTGTGCATCTGGGGGCCAATCCCGTTTCGTTTCCTCGCGAACTCGATCGAGTCAAGGGCTGCACGGACAGCTGCATCGCCCGCGGCATGGAACTTGACGGTGAGCCCGAGGCGGTCAAATCCCGCCACGGCTTCGTTGAGTACGTGCGGAGCCACGCGTAGCATCCCGTGTCGACTTGCGTGGTCATCGCGACCTGCGACTGAATCAGCATAGGGTTGCAGCATCGCCGCCGTGTGACCGTCTGTGGGAACACCGTCAAGGAAGATCTTGATGCCATCCGTCTTCAAACGACCGAAGGCGTAGAAGTTCCTGTCCTCAATGACTTCGAGTTGCTCAGGATCGCTCGGCTCCCACGTGATACTGATGCGTACTCTCTGCTTTATCTCGCCTCTTCGAGCGAGGGCGTTGTACGCCCGAATCTCCGTTCGAGCCCCGGCGGTGAACCCAAGCGCCGCCTCAGTGAACGAGGTGATCCCGTAGCTGAGCATCTCACGCAAAGACCACGCCAGCCCCGCCTCTACGTCCGCCTGGGTGGGAGTGGGCGCAACGGCGGCAAGAAGGTAGGAGGCGGTCTCTCGTTGAATGCCCGTGGGTTCCCCATTCGCATCCCGCTCGTAAATGCCATCCTCCGGATCCGGAGTGTCGGCCGTAACTCCCGCGAGCGCCAGAGCCGCACTATTGGCCCACGAGCTATGCGCGCTCGTGTCCTCCAGTAGCACCGGGACATCCGGTGCGATGGCGTCCAGCATGGATCGATGTGGGACGCCACCCAGAGCGGATGCGTCCCACTGTCCACCCAGCACCCACTCGCCAGGCCGAGCACGCGCTACGGCTTCGCCGACGATTCGCAGTGTTTCTTCTAGCGAGGACCCTTGAGGAATTCGGCAACGCGATGCTCGCACGCCGGCAAAGATGGGGTGCACGTGAAGGTCGTGAAGCCCGGGCAAGACGACCCGACCGGCGAGGTCGATCTTGAGCGCGCCCTCACTGCTGACGCCATCAAGGACCTCGGCATCGGTGCCCACACGCTCGATGACCCCGTTCGAGATGGCCATCGCCTCGGCCCATCCCGACTCAGTCCGGACCTTGCCCGAGTGAAGAATCAGATCCGAAACACGCGATGTCATGGCATTTCCTTTCGCTGAGGAATGGCATCCGGCGTACCGAAAAGTCGCGCGGCGTTGGAGTAGAGGAAGGCCGCCTGGCACGTTGGCGGCAGGTCAAGCGCGGCTATGGCTGCCAGCTGCTCCCCCTGAGGGCAAAAGGGATAGCCCGACCCATAGATGACACGGTCGTGCAAGAACGTCCGCATCGCCAGCACCAAGTCGTATTGGCCCGGCATCCCGGGGAAGTACACGTCAGGTAGGAGCCATATTCGCGGCTGTCGGTAGGCGACTCCCACCATCGCCTGCACCAGCGGCCAAGCGGCGTGCACCACGACGATGTCGAGTTGGGGGAATCGCGCGGCAAGTCGCTCGATGCGGACAGGGTCGCACCACGTCAAATCGAGCCCGTATTCTCCCCCCAGCATGACGAGCACCGGGACCCCCAGGGCCTGAGCAGCGTCGTACATCGGGTCTACAGCAACGTCATCGATGTGAGCAGGGGTGGCGGAGAGAAACGGCTCGACGACGAGGCCTCGCGCGCCCTGGCTGACAGCCTCGGCCACTCGGTCAGGGGGCTCCAGGTGGTCGAAGGCTGCGTACCAGATGCGGGACCCCATATCTTCCTCCGCGAGATCACGCACTGCGTCATTGGGCGCAGATCCCCACACGTGATTCGAGATTCGAGCTGGCAGCCCCATGGCGACTATCCCGGAATCCCCGCACTCCTGCTCGAACATCGACATGGAGGCTGTGAGCAGCGAGGCAGGCGGTGCCCAACCGCGTGACCTGACATTTGCCGCAGTCGCACCCGGTTTGCGCCAAGAGCTCGTGTCGGAGTACGCAGGGGCGGGCGGCATAACCCGGGCATCAAAGATCGGCTGATCGAAGGGATTCACCGTCGATTCACGAAGCCCGCATCGACCGGCAGGGTAACTCCCGTCACATATCTCGCCTCATCTGACAAGAGCCACAGAACGGCATTGGAAACATCCACTGCCTCTACCGCGGGAACAGGCATCGCATTGGGCTGCTCGCGAGAGAGGACGGGGTCATTGGCGACGAACTCCATGATCGTGTTGTCGGTAGTCATTCGAGTGGCAACTCCCGTGGGATGCACGGAATTGACGCGAATCCACTCTGGAGCCAGATTGTTTGCGTAGGTGCGCATGAGGCCCACCACTCCGTGTTTAGAAGCCGAGTAGCTTAGGCCGCCCGCACTGGCTCCGCCGATACCCGACAACCCTGCGGTGGAGCTCACGATGACAATCGAGCCGCCCTGGCCGGCCGCGACCATTCTCGGAATCGCGGCCTCAATGGTGTTGTAGACGCCCGTGAGGTTGACGTCGATAACGTCCTGCCAAGCCTGCGGCTTTCCGTGGACCATAGATGCAATTCCAGCGTTGGCAACGACACCGAAAAGCGGACCAAATTCTTGGTCAGCCTCGTCCAAGGCCTGCCTAAGGGATGACGGATCTCGCACATCACCCTCACGGCCCATGATGCGACCGCCGATTCCTTCGATCTCATCAACAAGGTCTTTCAATTCCGCGGGAGTGGAAAGCGGGTAGGGCACGGAGTCGATTTGTCGGCAGATGTCGACGGCGACAATGGACGCACCTTCCTCGGCGAGCCGCTGGCAGTGAGTTCTCCCAAGCCCACCTGCCGCTCCCGTAACGAGAACGACCTTGTCCTGGAGCCGGCCCACCTGACGCACCCCTGATTCTGAGTCGAGGTGGGCCGCCGAAATGAGTCGGCGGCCCACCGATTCGCTAGTTGCCCCCGAGCAATGCTGCCCAAGGGCTGTTGATCCACGTGAAAGTGGTGGGCGCTCCAGTAAGGCCCGTGCCCTCCCAGACCGTGACCCTGGGGGCGCTGATCGGGATGTAGGGGAGATCGGCGAGGTAGATCTGCTGCGCAGCGAGAGCTTTCTCAGCGCGCACTGCGGGATCTGTAGACACCTTCGCTTCCCCAATCAGGGCGTCGACCTCGGGGTTGGAGTACCCGTTGAAGTTGTTCACCTGCCCCGTAACGATCGTCTCGAAGTAGTTCTGCACCGGGTCTCGCACTGTCGGTGCATAGATCGTGAAGAACAGGTCGATGCCCTCCCGCGAGGCGGGATCAAGGAAGATAACGGCGTACTGAGATGCTTCCATCGGCATGAGCTCCATGGTGATTCCTGCCTTGGCCGCATCCGTTTGAATCGCCTTGGCCGTGATAGTTGCCAGGGAATCGCCTGCCGGCAGGGCTAGCGTCAGAGTTTTCCCTGTCTGCCCCGCCTCCGACACGAGTTGCTTGGCGCGCTCGGGATCGGCTCCAGTGGCGGCTGCCTCATTGGCAGCATTCCAAGCATCCTGCTCGTAGGTGATGGAGCCTGGTGTCGCCAAGGTGTAGAGGGGATCGGCTGCCCCGCTGTAGACCTTGCTCGCAACCGCCTCACGGTCGATCAAGGCTGAGATCGCCTGCCGCATACGGGGATCTGCGAGGGGGCCTTCCTGTACGTTGCCCACGATCAAGCCGTAGATCTGCACGGCCGTATCGCGTGAGCCGACGTACATCTGTCCCTTGTCGGAGCCCTGTAGGGGCGTGATGATCGACGGGGGAATGTTCCAACCGCCCTGGATTTCTCCAGAGGTGAATGCGTTGGTCAGCGTTGTCGGGTCTTGCGGCCAGGTGAAGACGACTTCGTCCACTAGAGGAGAAAAGTCCGAACTCCAGTAGTTGGGGTTCTTCTTGATGGACAAGGAACTCGCCGGATCCCAAGAGCCGAGCGTGTATGGGCCCGTGCACATGACACCAACATCGGGGCTACCCCATCCCTCACCCGCGGCTTCAGCCTGCTTCTTTTGGTAGATCTTGCCTGCAGGACCAGTCATGAGGCTGTTGAAGTTGATGTCCGGTGCCTTCAGGGTAATCGTCACCGTCCGCTCGGCTGTCGCGGACACGGAGTCAATGGCATCGGCAATGGCAAAGAAGGCCGCGCCAAAGGGTGGCGTGGTATTGGCCGTTAGGGAGAACATCACATCGTCCGTCGTCACAGGGGTGCCGTCCCAGAACGCGGCCCCCTCGCGAATCGTGTACGTGTACGTTTTGAAGTCCTCGCTGACAGTAAAGTCCGCGACTCCCGGCACGATGGAGTAGTCCGGCTGCACACGCACGAGGGATTCACATAGATTCGCGCTGACCATGTATTCCGGATAGTCAGCCCAGGTTGCCGCTACTAGGCCTAACACAGGTCGATAGAAGGTGTACCAGTCAACGCTCGGCAGCGGCTTGGTTGGTTCTCCGGTGCGGAAGGAAGTGGCGCCATCCTCCGCGGTGGTTGCCTCGTTAGTGCCTTGAGTGCATCCAGTCACCATCACAGCGGCCAGAAGCACGCAAGCACTCCATTGTGTCCTTCGCATGGAACCTCCCAGGTCCGACCGCAAGTGAACGTTTGTGCCCGAATAATCTGTGGCATTTTCTAGCACTCTGTCAACTAATTGTCCATGAATTCGCCATAATCGGGTCGTGGAGCCGGCAGGGGAGGGGTGATGGGCAGGTACGCACTTCGCCAGCTGGGGGTGCTGTTGACCCTTCTCCTCGTGGGCAGTTTCGTCATCTTCTCCGTTGTGGAGATCGCCCCGGGCGACCCGATCTCAGCCTTGCTCGGAAATCAGCCACCGAGCCCCGAGCGCATCGCTCAACTCAACGCGCAGTATCACCTTGACCAGCCATTCGTTGCCCGATACTTCCTATGGCTCGGAGACGCCGTTCGAGGAGATCTGGGCCAGTCGATTGTCTATCAGGCAAGCGTGACAGCGCTTCTTGCAAAGGCACTTCCCATCTCCTTGATGCTGATCCTCATGGCCGAGTTCCTGATCGTGGTTTTCGGAGTTGTTGCTGCCATAGTCTCCGCCCGACACAAGGGTGCGCCTGACACTGTGGTGGCGCTTGGGTCCTCCCTCGCAGTTTCAGTCCCTGTCTTTGTCGTCGCGGTCCTCTTCTCCATCGTTTTCGGTCGCGTTCTCGGGTGGTTTCCCACGGTTGGCGCTGGGGAAAGTCCACTGGATAGCCTCTACCACCTATTTCTTCCCGCGCTCGCAATCGCAATCGGCGCTTCGGCGCTTCTGGCCCGGGTAGGTCGGTCCTCCTTGAAGGACGAGATGGAGTCTCCGCACGTAACCACCGAGGTAGCCCGCGGCGTCCCCGAGGGTCGTGTCTTCCGAAGGCACGTTCTCCGGAACGGTCTACCTCCGATGCTCGCGGTCATTGCCCTTCAGGTCCCCGCGCTCATAGCGGGAACGGTGGTCGTGGAGCAAGCCTTCAACCTGGGAGGCGCCGGCACGCTCCTACTGGCCGGCGTGAATGCTGGTGACTTCGCTCTGGTCCAAGCGATCGCACTCATCATCTTGTTTGTCACCGTCACTCTGGGGATTGCGGTTGACATCGCCTACGGCCTGCTCGACCCTCGAGTGAAGGTCGGTGGCAAGTGAAGGGATCGGGTCGCCGCGTTCGACCAGGCATTCTCGGATGGCTCTCGGTAGGGGTCCTGGTGCTTGCCGTTGGTATCGCGATCTTCGCCCCCATCATCGCGCCTCACGAGCCAACGGGCGGAAGCATCCTCAGCCAACTCGAGCCGCCAAGCTCGACTCACTGGCTCGGAACTGACATTGACGGCAACGACATCTTGTCGCGGCTCATGTACGGCGCTAGGCCCAGCCTTCTCGGGCCATTGCTGGTCGTGACGCTCGCCCTGCTCATCGGTGTGCCTCTGGCCTTGATTTCAGCATGGAAAGGCGGCGTATTTGATCAGGTGATCGGCCGCTCGCTGGACCTCATTTTCGCGTTTCCCACTGTCCTTATCGCGGCCATCATCATTCTTGCTATAGGCCGTGGAATCACCGCAGCCATCATCGCGGTATCAATTGCCTACATTCCCTACACGGCGCGCATTACGCGCGCCGCAGCACTCCGAGAGCGAAACAAGCCATACATCATCGCCTGCGAGGTCCAAGGACTGTCGACTACGAGAATCTTCATCCACCACCTGCTGCCTAACCTGTCGCGATTCCTGACGGCCCAGGCGACGATCGCCTTCGGATTTGCGCTGGTCGATCTCGCGGCCCTGTCCTTTGTCGGAATAGGGATTCTCCCACCGGCACCGGACTGGGGGGTCATGGTGGGCGATACAACGAGTCTTGTGCAGGGCAGCTACACAAGCATCGCTGCTGCTGCCGTCTGCATCCTTGCAGTGGTGGCAGCCTTCACCATCATCGGGAATCGGCTCTCGGAGGGCACGGAACGTCGATGACTGCGTTGCTTGAGATCGCCGATCTCCGAATCCAACTCCCTTCCTCCTCAAGAGCGGTCCTCTTGGATGGTGTTTCCCTCATAGTGGATCGAGGTGAGACGCTCTCACTTGTTGGAGAGTCGGGATCCGGAAAGTCGCTGACAGTGCGTTCGGTCTTGGGCCTCTTACCCGAGCGAGCGAAGATTACCGGTGAGGTCCTCTTCGAGGGCAGGTCCATCTTCGGCATGTCAGAGGAGGAGTTGCGTACCGTGCGGCGTCAGGACGTCGCCATGATCTTCCAGGATCCTCGAGCATCCATTAACCCGGTTCGGTCGATTGGGGACTACCTCGTCGAGGGGCTGCGCACAAGCCGAGGGCTGTCCAAAGGCGAGGCTGCGATCGAGGCAGAAGGGTGGCTTCGCGCGGTGGGCTTGTCCAGCCCTGCTGAGCGACTGAACCAGTTTCCACATGAAATCTCTGGCGGAATGCTTCAACGCGTCATGATCGCTAGCGCCATTGGCTCTGGGGCGCGACTTCTACTGGCAGACGAGCCGACAACAGCGCTTGACGTGAGCATCCAGGCCGAGATCATGGGAGTTCTTACGCAACTTCAGCAAAGTCTAGGTCTCGCGGTTGTGTTCGTAACTCACGACATTGATCTGGCTATCGCCACGAGCAACCGCATTGACGTTATGTACGCGGGTCGCATAGTCGAGTCAAGACGCGCTGAGGATCTGCATGACGCGCCCTGGCATCCGTACTCAGCGGCGCTCATCGGATCGCGCCCTCTGGTGAGTCGGCGCTCGACAGCGCTCAGAGCTATCGGCGGACAACCTGCCACGGCAGACGATTCCCACGGGTCGTGCGCCTTCGCTCCGAGATGCCTCTACGCAATTGCGTCGTGCTGTGACTCTGCGCCAGGGATCACCGCGGGCTCCGGGGGATACGTCCGGTGCTTCCGCTCAGGGGAGTTGCGCGCGGAGCTCGCCCTCGCCGTTGACGTACCCTCCGAAGATCTGACGGAGCCTGAGTCTGGTCGAGTGGTTGTGGAGGTCAGGAATCTGCGGAAGACCTTCAAGATGGGTCGACAAGGCGGTGTCACCGTGGCCGTGGACGATGTCTCCTTTACCGTCGACAGCGGTGAGTGCCTCGGCATCGTCGGCGAGTCGGGATCCGGCAAGACGACACTCGCACGCCTTCTGCTCGGAATCGAGACCCCCGATTCGGGATCAGTCATGATCAGCGGTCAGCCGAGAGGGGCGAGGCCCCGCTCGGCTACCCAACGGCGACACTGGGCGGCTCAGTTGCAGGTCGTCTTTCAGGATCCCTACACATCCCTTGACCCTCGGCAGACGCCAACGGCAGCTGTCGATGAAATCCTCACCGTTAACTCGCCTGGTCAGAGCAGAGAGTGGCGTACAGCCCAGGTGGATCGCCTTCTTGCGAGCGTTGGATTAGAGGGTGCCATGCGGACAGCGTTGCCCTCCGAGTTGTCAGGTGGTCAACGCCAAAGGGTCGCTATCGCAAAGGCGCTCGCGGCTAGCCCCCAAGCCATCATTCTGGATGAGGCTGTTTCCGGTCTTGATGTGTCCATCCAGGCTCAAGTACTTAACCTACTCGCTGAGTTGCAGCGGGAGACCCAGGTGACGTATCTCTTCATTTCTCACGATCTCGCCGTCATCCGTCAGGTTGCACACCGAGTCATCGTCATGAAGGACGGGAAGATCGTGGAGCGAGGGCTAACCTCGCGCGTTCTCGACAGTCCTCAACACGACTACACACAGAGGCTGGTGGAAGCCGCTCCTCGCCCCGGCTGGCAGCCTCCACAGGCTCTAGGCCAGGCCTGAGTGCTCACCCGACACCGCGTTCCCGCTGGCGGCTGTTCTCTTCGTCCAGGTCGCAGTCGAGGCTTGAGCTCGCGTAGCTCAGGAGGCGGCCTCTCATGACTTCAGCTTCCGGGCTCGTTCGAATGGTGATGTAGATGCCCGCTGCGTCCTCAATGGCCAGCAAATTCCAGCCGATGACTTCAACGGCTTCTCGCGGGCGAAAGTAACCCTGCGCTACTCCCCTATTGACGATGGCAAGGTACAGATCAAGCTGATCCTTTGACATCCGCGCCATGACCGGCAGAAAATCGGTGTTGGCTCGGAAGGTCGCGATGCTTTCGTACATGACCAGGTACTCACTAGGCGGATCCGCAGGAATTCCCATTCGCATCATGGTGACCAGTTGTGCTCGGGCGTCTGTCTCCTGAGCGATAGCCTCGGCTCGCAATGTGTACATGAGTCGATAACCGCGCTCCGCGACACCCAGGATGACGCCGTCCATACCCGAAAAGTGATAGTGAATCGCCGCTCGGGAAACTCCTGCAGCATCGGCAAGGTCTTGGAGGCTGGTCGAATTCACACCCCGTTCCGTCAAAACGCTGGCAGCCGCGTCGATGATCATCGTTCGCTTCCAGGGTTCCGGGGGTCTACCCGTCTTACTCACAAGCCCTCCTTTGCTAGGCGCAAGTCTAGGACTGCCCAGGGCCCCGGTGGTCGCCGTGGTCAACGCCTCGCCGACGATCCTGCTGCCGGAGAATGACCGAGCTCCTCCAAATGCCGCTGACATCGACTACCTTGCGGCCACAACTGAAGCGCGACTAGGGCTCTCCGGACACCTTCGAGTCCCGTCACTCACCCCACCAAATCGTGAGGACTATCTAGTCGCCACGCTCGAGAGCCCGACCGGTCCGCAGGACCGTCTCGATGAGCGCCTCGATGTCTTCGTCTGTTGTCCTGAAGTTCGTGATGCACGGTCGCAGCACCGTCATCCCATCGATCACAGCACTCGTGACGTAGACGTCGCCGTCTTCCTGCATGCGCCGAGCGAGCTCGGCATTGTGCGCGTCGATTGACCCGCCGGATGGGACATGGCGAAAGGGGACAATCGACAACTGCGGATCGACCACGAGCTCGAGGTCCGCATGGGCCCGCACACGATCCGCCAGCCCACGGGCAACGGCGAGATTGGACTCCAGGGCACTGCGGAATCCCTCTGCCCCGTGGGCACGGAAGGCCGTCCAGAGCTTCAGCGACCGGAATGGCCGGGAGTACTCCAGCGTCCTATCGACCGGGTTCTCGGCGGCGTCGACCATGTACGACGCGTCGTGAGCGAACGTGCGACGAAGCGCGCCGGGATCGCGCACGAGCAGAATGCCGCACGCCTTGGGGACGTAGAGCCACTTGTGCGCGTCGATCGTCGCCGAATCGGCGAGCTCGATGCCCGCGAAGAGGTGCCCGGCGCTCTCGGTGGCGGCCGCGGGCAAACCGTAGGCGCCGTCGACGTGGAACCACACGCCGCGCTGCCGGCAGACGGCGGCGATCTGCGCGAGCGGATCGACCGCGCCGGTGAGTGTCGTGCCCGCAGTGGCGACGACCGCGATCGGCACGCGTCCTTCCGCGAGATCCGCACCGATCTGGGCATCCAGCGCAGCGACGTCCATGCTTCGGTCCGCGTCAACCGGGATGGCCCGCACGGACTCCGAACCGATCCCCAGGAGTTCGGCCGACCGATCGATGCTCGAATGCGCCTCCGCGCTCACATAGAGAGTGCCGCGACCGTCCAGTCCCGTGCGACGGCTGCCGGGCAGCGCTCGCTCGCGCGCGACGGCAAGGGCCGTGAGGTTGGAGACCATTCCCCCGCTCGTCACCACTCCGCCGACGCGGCCGAACCCGACGAACTCCCCCACCCAGCCGATGGTCTGCTGCTCGACCATGGTTGCCGCGGCAGCAAGCGACGCGAGGTTGACGTCATGGGAAGCGGACAGCGCCTCGGCGAGGACACCGACTTCCAGCCCCGAGGAACCGACGTAGCCGAAGAATCTCGGCCGCGACTGGGCGAGGCTCTCGTCGAGCAGCCGCTCGGCTTCCTTGAGCGCATGGAGCGCGCCCACACCCGTCTGCGGCAGGGACTGAGCGAGCAGGTCGAGCGTCTCGGCGCTGGGCGGCGGCTGGCCCGGTCGGGCCGAGTCGAATCCCTCCCAGGCCTCACGCACGAGAGCGAAGGCGAGCTCGAGCGCGGGAAGACGCTCGTCTCCGAGGGAGAGGGCTGAGGTGTCGTTCATGTCGACCTACACCGCCTGCGGGAACTGGTGCTTGACGATCTCGCCTGCGCGCATGATGAACGGGAGGTTGGCCCCGTCTGCTGCCAGCAGCTCGATATCGGCAAGGGGGTCGCCGTCCACGACGATGAGGTCGGCGTACGCCCCCGGGCGAATGCAGCCGAGCTCGTCCTGCTTCATGAGGATCTCCGCGCTCATCGACGTCGCCTGGCGCAGGATCTCGAGTGGGCTGAAGACCTGGCTACGCGTGGTGAATTCACGGCACTGCTGCACGTACGTCGCACCCAGCAGGTCGGTGCCGAAGCCGATCTTGATCCCGGCGCGGCGCATGTGCTCTAGCCCGACGAGGGTCTGCTCGAAGACGACGTCGAGCTTGGCCTGGCTCACGGGTGGGAGGCCCAGTTCCGGTCCGAGCTCCTTCAGGGCGACTCCGATCGACAGTGTCGGCACCACGTAGGCGCCCTTCTCCGCCACGAAGTCGGCGGTCTCGGCGTCCATGAGGGTGCCGTGCTCGATGCAGCGGACCCCGTACTCGACGCATCGCCGGATGGCGCTCGCGGGATGGCAGTGGGCCGCCACGTAGGTGCGGCGCTCCTCGCACTCGCCCACGATGGCCCGGATCTCGTCCTCGCGGTACTGGTTCATCCAGATGGGGTCCGTGGGGCTAGCCACTCCCCCGGATCCCATGATCTTGATGCAGTGGGCGCCGCGGCGGAGTTCTTCGCGGACAGCCTTGAGGCACTCGTCGACTCCATCAGCGATCACGCACAGGGCGTTCATGCTGTCGCACCTGCAGTAGCCGGACACGTGATCGCTCTCCCCCATCTCGCGCATGTCACCGTGGCCACCGGTCATCGACAGGACCTTGCCGGCGTAGAAGAAGCGCGGTGCCCGGATGAGTCGATCGTCGATGGCTCGGGAGAGGCTCCAGTCACCTCCTCCGATGTCACGCACGGTGGTGAATCCGCAGTCCAGTGCATGGCCGAGCATGCGGGCCGCGTGAGCTGTGCGATAGGGAGCATCCGCCAGGTTGATCTTTGCTGCCGAGACATCGCTTGCGTAGGCGTGGACATGCAGGTCAATGAGCCCGGGCATGAGGGTGCGCCCGCCAACATCGATCCGCTCCGCTCCCGGGGCGTCGATCACCCCCTCGGAGACGTCCACGATGCGGTCGTCTTCAACGAGCACGGACATCCCATCGCCGCGGGAGTCGTGGCCGTCGAAGACCCTGGCATTCTCAAGGACGATGGCGCTCACGTCAGATTCTTCTTCCCATGGTGGCCTAAGCATAAGATTCCTATGTAGCGTCCACAAGGGACTGATTCCCATACATAGGAGTGCGTCATGGGCCAAACGGCGTCGCAGGCCAGAACGGATGCCGTCGTCGTGCGCAATCTCGGAGAGCTGAATGAACTAGCCGAGATCGACCCACTCTTCGTATCCGTATGGGGCCCGGGCATCCCCGCCCTCGGCGTCGAACTGCTGCGCGCCCTGTCGCACGAGGGCGGCTACGTCGCTGGTGCCTTCCGGGAGGAGACTCTCGTGGGCGCATCGGTCGGTTTCCTGGGCCAGCACGGCGGCCGCCTCTCCCTGCACTCCCATGCCACGGGCGTCTCGCCGAAGGCACGCGGCCTCAACGTCGGCAGGGCACTCAAGCTGCATCAACGCGACTGGGCGTCCGCGCGAGGCGTCGAGCTCATCACGTGGACCTTCGATCCGCTGGTACGCCGCAACGCGTGGTTCAACATCGGCCGTCTTGGGGCCCTTCCCGTCGACTACCTGGTCGACTTCTACGGACCCATGTCGGATGCCATCAACGCGGGAGACGCATCCGATCGCCTGCTCATGGCCTGGGAGGTCTCGCCTCCGGCGCTGGTCATTCCTGCTGTCGACGACGACCACCGCCTGATCCCTACACCTGAGGACATCGAGGTCCTCAGGATCACTGATCCCGTTGCCGCACGGACATGGCGGCTGCGCCTGCGCGAGGAGTTGCTCGAGCCCGTCACGCAGGGCCGGGTCGTCGGCTTCACGCGTGACGGCGACTACGTGATCGTCAGCGACCGCCGCGCACCGGGAGCCCCGGAAGTGCATTGAGCTGCAGGGTGCCGCCCTTGACCACGGGGGTGCCATTCACCACGACATAGGAAAACCCGGTGGATGGCTCGACCGGCGAGGAGTAGGTCGCGCGGTCGGTGACCGTCTGCGGGTCGAAGATGACGAGATCCGCGTCAGCGCCTGCCTGCACCCGTCCCTTGCGTCGCATGTCGCTACTCACCGCCTCGAGGATCTGTGCCGGCACGAGCGTGCAGCGGCGTACGGCCTCGGTCAGGTCGAGGATCTGCAACTCACGGACGTACCACCGGAGGATGCGCGCGAAGGTGCCCGCCGTGCGGGGATGGGTCGCCACGCTGGCCGGAAGCGGCCAGCCCACATCGCGCGCGGGATCGGCCGGTGACAGTGGCATGGCATCACTGGCCACTGCGGTGTCGTCGTGCAGCAGTGCGCGCGTGAGATAGCCGAGGTCGTCGGGACTCTCCTCCCTCAGGAACTCCACGATCGCCAGGCCCCCCGGATCCTGCGCGCGCAGCTCGACCAGCCGTTCGGCAGTGGCGATGCGCTCATTCGTGGCTAGGTAGACGATGTCGGAGGGGCTGCGTCCGCTTGCCGCGAGTTCGGCCGGGTCGAGGAACTGGGCACCGATCCCGGTGGCGCCGGAGCCGTAGGGATATGCCTCGGTCGTGACACGCAGTCCGTCCCTGCGCGCCTCGTCGAGAAGGGCGTGCACTCGATCGACCACGCGGACCGACGTGCTGTTGATGTGGCACAGGTGCATGTGGGCTCCGGAGTCGAGCGCAGCCGCGACGACCTCAATCGCCCCCAGCAGGCCGCTGTCGGGGCGACCCAGGTCACGCACGTGCGTATAGGTAGGCGAGGCAGTCTCCGCGGCCAGCCCCGCCACCTCGAGGTATTCCACCCCCGGGGTCTCGCGACAGTAACCCAGGAGTACACCGATGCCGAGGGCACCGTCATCGAGCTCGCGCCGCAGCGTCTCGAGCATGCGCCCGCGCTCCCGGTCCGACAATTCTCGGTGCCAGGCCGGTGCCCCGATGTTGGCCAGGAACGCCGGCAGGCCCGCCGACACGTCTATGCCGCACACGCTCATGCGCGCCAGTGCCCACGATGCGGAGTAGCCGAAGTTGTTGGGGCTGCCATGCTCCGCCATGCGGGCGTAGGCCCCGGACATGTCGAGCATCCCCGCTTCGAGTTCCAGAGCGGTGGTCACCCCGTCGCAGACCTGAAGCCGCCGCGACGCGGGGTCCGCGCAGTGACTGTGCAGGTCAATGAAGCCCGGTGCCACGACCTGTCCGGTGGCGTCCCACTCCTCGCGCCCATGCAGACCGGTGCTGCCGCCGGGGATCACCGCGTCGATGCGGCCCCCTGTGATCGCCACGTCGCCGACGGCATCGAGCCCGGTCTCCGGATCGATGATCCGGCCCCCACGGATCACGACATCGTGCTCGCTCACGTGTCCTCCAGGATGAGGCTGGCGACATGCTCGCCCACGACCGTCACAGGGAAGGCCGTGGTCGCGCGCGGGGCACGGGGACAGAGCGAAGCATCGGCGACGGCGAGGCCCTCTACCCCCCGGACACGCGCCCGCTCATCGCAGACGGCCAGGGCATCGTCGGTCGGACCGATCGCCGCTCCTCCGGTGGGGTGCCAGTAGTGGTGGTGATTGGCGCGGACCCACTCGGCGGCCTCTGCGCGGTCACCGGATGACGCGGCGACGAGCGGCTCGCCCAGGAAGTCGGCCAAAGGGTCCTGCGCCGCCAGGTCGGTCAGCCACGGCAGCATGCTGACGAGTCGATCGACGTCATCGTCTTCGCGCAGGTAGCCGTGATCGATCAGCGGAGCATCCTCGGGATCGCGGGAGGTCAAGCGGATCGTGCCTGACGATGTGGGTCGCAGCAGGCCCGCGGGGATGACACAACGCCAGCCGTGCACTGCGTCGGGCTCGACCCAGGGGAAGACGTGCATGTCGTAGGGCACCGCATCGGAGGCGCGCGGGCTGCGCACTTTGGCCACGCACTGCTCCTCCGGCAGGAAGCCCGTGGCCTCCCGGAATGCCTCGAGCGCGTCGATGAGCACGGGGGTCGCGGCCCACTCCAAGCGCAGCACCGGCTGGTCCTGCAGCGCTCCACCGACCCCGGGCAGGTCGACCACAACCGGGATGCCCAGCGAGCGCAGGTGCTCAGCCGGGCCGATCCCTGAGCGCATGAGGATCATCGGGGTGCCGTATGCGCCAGCGCACAGCACGACGAGGTCGGCGTCGAAGGCAACGGGCAATCCGTCGCGAGTTCCCAGCACGCCCGTCACCCGGCCCTCGTGGATCTCGACGCGGTCCACGATGCACTGGTCGACGATGTGCAGATTGGGTAGGTCGCGGACGGGGTCGAGGTAGGCGATCGCGGTGTTCCAGCGGATGCCGTCGACAACGTTGACTGGACTCAGACTCGCTCCCGCACCGCCGTCGGGGTCGAGCAGGTCATCGGTGCGGCGTACGCCGATCACATCGCATGCATCGAGGAAGGCACGTTGGAATGGCTGTATCGCCGACTCAGCAGGCGCGTTGACGCGCGTGCGCTCGGCTGCACTCTGTCTCGCGCCTGCGAGTTCCACCGTCGACCACATCGATGGCAGGTCACCGTCGTCGCCACTCCACCCGATCGACATGGTCGAGCCGTTGTGCGCCGAGCACCCCCCGATCACCCGGGCGCGGTCGAAGGCCACGGTGCGCCCGTCGGCCGCCGGGCCGGCGTAACCCCAGTCGTGGGAGGTGGCCAGGGTCGTGGCGTCGAGCAGGTCGTCCGGCCATCGACCCTGCTCCCAGGGGCCGTAGTCCGGCCCGGCCTCGATCAGGGTGATCGCCCGCCCCGCCTCAGCGAGGCGGGCGGCCACGGCGCAACCCGCCGTCCCGCCCCCGACGACCACCACGGCGGGACCCATGCGTCAGATTCTTCCGGAAAGTGCTTGCGCCCGGGCAAAGTTGCATTGAATACTTACGCAACCGTTCGAGCGGGCCCCCGGGACCGCCTTGCAGAGGAGCCCGACATGGCCAGACTCGCGAAGTGGTCCACCCTCGGCGTCGGCCTGGTGGTCGCGGCCCTCCTGGCCGGGTGCTCCGGTGGGGGATCCGATGCCTCCTCGAGTTCCGCCGCGACCGGCGGCGGCGACATCGAGACGATGACGTGGGCGGTCCCGTCAGCGGTCATGTCCATGGACGCCGCAGTTGATCCCAACCTCCCCTCGGTCCGCACCCAGAGCACGGCCTTCGATCGAGTCCTGGCGCAGGACAACGAGGGCAATATCGTCCCCTCGGTCACGTCCTTCGAGACACCTGATCCCCAGACCATCGTGCTCACTCTGCGCGACGACGTGAAGTTTTGGGATGGCACGCCGCTGACCGCCGAAGACGTGGCCTACTCCATCAACCGCCATGTCGGACCCGACAGCACGTCCTTGCAGGCGCAGTTCTTCGGCACGGTCGAGTCCGTCGAGGTGACCGATCCCAAGACGGTCACCATCAAGCTGCTGGCCCCCGATCCCGCCATGCCCACCAAGTTGGCGGTCTTTGCCTTCGTGCGCCAGCAGGCCTATGACGAGGCGGCAGGCGAGGCAGCGGGCGGCCCGGAGAAGCCCGGCATGGGCACCGGCCCCTACTCGATCGTGTCCTACTCCTCGGCCGATGGAGTCGTCTTCGCTCGCAACGACGCCTACTGGGGTGGCGTGCCGAAGGCCAAGGAGATCAAGGTCGTCACCATCGAGGACCCGGAGACCGCACGCCTGGCCATGAGCAGCGGCGAGATCAATGGCTTCTTCGACGTCCCCCTCATCGCCACACGGCAGTGGGACGAGCTCGACAACGCCACCATGTCTTACGTCAATGGCGGCTACATGGACTACCTGGCCATGGACACGTCGCGCGCGCCCTTCGACGACGTCAACGCGCGCCTGGCGATCGCTCACCTGCTCGATCGAGCAGCTCTCGCCCAGCCTCTCTTCAATGGCCGGGCAGTCGCCGCCACGAGCCTCGTGCCCGAGGTGCAGATGACCACGACCTTCGGCAGCGAAGCGGGCGCCGTTACTGCAGCGTTCGCGCCAATCCCGGAGTTCTCCATTGAGAAGGCCAAGGAAGCGCTGGCCAAGTCAGCAACCCCCGACGGCTTCGCGTTGGACCTCGCTGTCGATACAACGCAGCCGTGGATGTCCCCGCTGGCGCAGAACCTTGCCGAGGCGGCGAAGCAGATTGGCATCACCATCACCGTGAAGCCGGTTTCTGCCGCCGACTGGGGCGCCGGTCTCTTCGACCCTGCCGCAAGCCCGCTGCAGCTCGTCTCGGTCGCCGCTCCGACGACG
>JBJTIQ010000260.1:0-2706 GCA_046095085.1 Actinomycetota bacterium
CTTCAGCGCGCGGATCATCGCGTCGGTGATGCGCATGTTGGCCTGGTGGGGGATGAAGGCGTCGAGCTGGTCGGCCGTGACCCCTGCCCGATCGAGTGCCTCCTGCGCGGTGACGGATCCGTTGGAGACGGCCCAGCGGAAGACCTGCTGGCCCTGCATGGAGAGCGTGGGGAAGCGAGCACCTCCGTTGTCGCGGTAGTCGATGAGCGACTGCGTCATGCAGATGGCATCGTGTTGCGACCCATCCGATCCCCAGACGACGGGTCCGATAGCGGGCTCGTCGGACGGTCCGACGACGACTGCACCCGCGCCGTCGGCGAAGATGAACGCCGTGGCCCGGTCATCGAGGTTGATCCAGTCGGTGAGCTTCTCCACGCCCACCACGACGACGTAGGTCGCGCTGCCGCCGCGCACCATGTCTTGAGCCATGGCCAGGCCGTAGCAAAAGCCCGCGCACGCTGAGCTGATGTCGGTGGAGGCCGCATTGACGGCGCCCAGGCGATAGGCGACCTCGGATGCCGCCGACGGGGTCTGGTAGGGGTGGGTCACGGTCGCGACCAGCACGAAGCCCACCTGATCGGGGGTGATGCCGGCGCCGGCGAGCGCCTTCTCGGCCGCCGCGACCGACAAGTCGATGACGGTCTCATCGGGTGCGGCGTAACGGCGCTCGACGATGCCGGAGCGCTCGCGGATCCACTCGTCGGTGGAGTCGATGCGCTCGCACACCTCGGCGTTGGTGACGACGCGCTCGGGTCGATAGCTGCCCACCGACATGATGCGCGCGTAGGGCGCGCCGGAGTGCTGACTGATGCGGGCGGTCATGTGAGCGCCTCCTCGTGAACAGGGTGGAGACGGACCAGCGGCTGGCCTGGTGACACCGGGTCGCCGTCTTCGACCAGCCATTCGACGATCGTGCCGCCGTGCGGGGCCACCACATTGACGGTGTCACGAAGGCTCGCGATGGTCCCGATCTGGGCGCCCGGATCAAGGCGGTCGCCGGACGTGGCATGCGCATCGTCGGCGGAGAAGATCCCCTTCATGGGCGAGACGACGAGTCGCCACGTGGGCGATCCGGCGACAGCGCTGCTCGCACCGTGGCGGGCGATGATGTCCCATGCTGCCGGCAGGTCGTCGGGAGTGTTGAGGGCCAGCGTCTCGACTCCGGGAAGCGCGCGCTTAGCGAGCCCGGTGAGAGTGCCGGCCGGAGGGATCTCGATCATGGCCGTTACTCCGAGGTCAGCCATGGCCGCCATGCATAGATCCCAGCGCACCGGCTTGCTGACCTGGGCGACCAGGCGCGCGAGCACGTCGCGTCCGTCGTGGATCAGTCGGCCGTCGGCGTTGGACAGGAGCTGGATGCGCGGGTCGTGCGTGGAGATGGCGCGGGCGTAGCCGGCCAGCACGGCCACCGCGGGTTGCATGAAGCGCGTGTGGAATGCGCCGGCTACCTCGAGCGGGCGTACGCGCGCCTTGTCGGGGGCGTTGTCGGCGAATGCGGCGAGGGCGTCGAGCTCACCAGCGACGACGATCTGGCCCGCGCCGTTGATGTTGGCCGGAGTCAGGCCGTGCGCTTCCGCGGCGGCCACGACCTCGTCGGCGTCTCCGCCCAGCACGGCGCTCATGCCGGTGGGAGTGGCGGCGGCCGCCTGGGCCATCGCGCGGCCGCGTTCGCGAACGAACACCATCGCTTGCTCCGCGGAGAGCACGCCGGCGGCAGCGGCCGCGGTGATCTCGCCGACTGAGTGTCCGGCGCCCACCGCGACTTTGCCGAACGCCTCGGCCGGATGCGGGAAGAGCGACAGGAGCGTGACGAGTCCGGCCCCGACGAGCAGGGGTTGGGCGACGGCCGTGTCGCGGATGGTGTCGGCGTCGGAGCTTGTGCCGTGCTCGATCAGGTCGACGCCGGATACGGCGGAGAGCCATGACAGCCGAGCTTCGATGCCGGGGACGTCCAGCCACGGGGTGAGAAAGCCGGGGGACTGGGCTCCCTGACCGGGGGCCACGACGACGAGCACGTCGGCAACCTATCGGGGTCTCGCGGCTACTCCCAAGTAGGGCGCGGCGTCAGCCGAGCCCGGTACTGCTGAGTCCGGTCAGGTCGCCGATGATCTTGCCGATGACGAAGGTGACGCCGGCGGCGAGTGCACCCACGAGTAGTTGTCGCAGCGCGGCGGGCACAACTCCGCGGCCGGAGAAGCGGCCCACCAGCCCGCCCACGACCAGCATCGCAATCGCGGAGAGGGCGATGGCGATCACCATGGCGGTCATGCCCCCGGTGAAGAGATAGGGAAGCACCACGACAAAGGCGCCGATGGCGAACGCGAGGAAGCTCGACACGGCCACCTTGACGGGGTTGCCGAGCTCGTCGGGGTTGAGTCCGAGCTCCTCGCGGGCGAGTGTGTCGAGCGCGGCCTTGGGGTCGGCGAAGATGCGGTCGGCCGCGGCCTTCGCCGTAGCGCGGTCCATGCCCTTGGCGCGGAAGATCAGCTCGAGCTCCTTGCGCTCCTCCTCCGGCTTGTTGGCCAGCTCCTGAGCCTCCATGTCGATCTCGCGCTTGAAGAGGTCGCGCTGACTGGCAACGCTGACGTATTCGCCGGCTGCCATGGAGAAGGCGCCGGCCAGCAGGCCGGCGATGCCGGCGAAGAGCACGACACCGCGTTCGACGCCCGAACCGGCAAAGCCCATGACGAGCGCGGTATTGGAGAC
>JBJTIQ010000261.1:0-3465 GCA_046095085.1 Actinomycetota bacterium
CGCAAGCAGGGCGTGAAGCTCTGGGCCGATGGCTCGCCGTGGGTCGGATCGATCGCCTCATCCTTCCCCTACCTCGATACCCCCGCGGTGCAGCATGCCGAGATTCCGCTCGGCCCCGGCGGCACCGCGATGATGAACTACACGCGCGTCGAGCTCGACGCCCTCCTGGCGAAGTACGCGCCCATGGGATGGCAGATGTCATTCCACGTCAACGGCGACGTGGGCCTCGACATCGTGCTCGATGCCTACGAAGAGGCCCTCGTCAACAGCAACCTCATGGGCACCGATCACCGCTGGCGCGTGGAGCACTGCGGTGGCTGCCGCGGCGACCAGTTCCAGCGCGCGGTGGCCATGGGCGTGACGATCTCGCTCGGACCTTTCCAATACATCTACTGGGGCGACCTGCTTGACGGCACGATGTTCACTCCGGAGATCGGCTCGCAGTGGATGCGCTGGGGTGATGCGGTGAAGGCAGGCGCACACCTGTCGTTCCACAACGACGGCCCGGTGAGCCCGCCCATCCCGCTGCTCAACATCCAGACCGCGATCACGCGCACGACCGACACCGGTCAGGTGCACGGGGCCAACCAGGTCATCAGCATCGACGACGCGCTGAAGGCTGAGACCATCGGCGCGGCATACATGCTGCATCGCGACGATGAGATCGGCTCACTGGCCGCGGGCAAGTACGCCGACCTGGTCGAGCTCTCCATGGACCCCTACCTCGCCGATCCGCTGACCCTGGCCTCGCAGGTCAAGGTGCAGGGCACGTGGCGATCGGGGCGCAAGATCGACCTGGACGCCTACATGCAGCAGATCCAGGCGGTCGAGGCCGCGGGCACCCACCCGGTGGACCACGCGGCGCCGATCCAAGCCCACAAGTGCTGACGAGGCGTTGATCAGCCCGCGTGAGTCGGCACCCGTGCCGTCAGCGTCGTCGGCGTGCCGGACGAAAGGTGCCATTCCACCGTGCACTCGGTGAGCACGGTGGTCCCGAAGCCAGGCAGGGCATCGCTGGGGAAGTGTCCGTCGTCGACCACGCGGAGTTCTAGCTCATCCGCGCCGGATGGCTCGATCTCGATCATCACCGTGCTGGCTCCGCCGTGCCGGACGGAATTGGACACGGCCTCGCTGGCGAGGTCGGCGATGACACGGGCGCACAGTGGATCGGCCTGCAGCGCGGCGACCGAGTCGGCGCCGATGCCGTGCGTGATCGTCGCGACGCCGTCCCAGGTGGCCGCGACATCGTCGAGCAGCGCGGGGACGGACACGGCATCCGGACTCGGCGCCAGTGCTCCGACGAGCGCCGTCTTGAGTTGGTCGCGTAGATCTTCGAGGCCGCTGTCGGTCATGGACCCGTCGTCGAGGCCCCTGCGTAATCTCATGAGCTGCGCGTGCAGCAGCGACTGCACCGGGCCGTGGAGAGCGCGCGAGATGCGTCCGCGCTGCTCCCACTGCTGTGCCCTGACGCGCGCGAGCTGCCAGCGCATCGAGACCGCGACGGCCGCGAGTGCGTCGGTGATCTCGCGCATGCGCTCATCAAGCATGGAGGCGACGGCCAGGAGCAGTCCGACGACAACGACCGCGAAGAGCGACGTCAGCGGCAGGGCTCCCACGCCATCCGTGACTCGCTCAAGGACCGAAATGGTGAATGAGGTGGTGAGACCGATCGCGAGAAGCAGGCCCACGATGCGGGCCCACGCCTGCACGACCGTGGACGGCGGGGAGCGTCGCAGCCAGACTCGGCCGGCGAAGAGCAACGGGGTAATCACGACGGCGGCGGTGAGGACCAGAAGTACGCCGACGATCGGGGAGTAGATCAGCAGGGCGGTGGGCAACCCCAGGACCATGAGCAGGGATGTCAGCAGGAAGGGGCGGATCGCCACTGCCGGTGCGGGATTGCGCAGGACGTCGGCAAGGGTAACGCGCGGCGGTGATTCGGGGATCGTCGGTTCCACCGGCGGCAGTTCGAGGGCAAGGGAGTGGCTCAGGGGTCGCACGACGTCGGTGGCGAGGCTGCCCAGGGCGCTGATGGCTTCCGATCCTGATGTCAGCGGGAGATCGCGAATCTCCGCGTCGAGTTGCTCCCGCACGCGGTCCACCGCTTCGGCCTGCTGCTGTTCGATGCCGGAGGCGGACGCGTCGACCAGCGCGGCAAGGCGCCGCTGCTCGGCGAGCAGTCGGGCAGCGGTCTCGCGATAGGCGGCGACCGAACCCCACGCGGCCGCGCCGAAGGCGAAGGCGAAGGTGATGGTCACGGCGCTGGTCGCCATGCGAGTGACGGCCGCGTCGAGCGTCGACTCGGCGTACCCGAGCCCGACGAGCAGTGCCTGAAGGGTCGCTCCCCGGACTACGCCGGAGACGATCATCGCGACGAAGACGACCACGAGTCTTCCGGTGCCCCTGAGACGACGGATAACCAACCACCAGGCACCGGCCATGACCAGGCAGGCGAGGACTCCGCCCACGGCCGCGCACCCGGCCCGAATGACCAGGGGGCCCTGTGCCGTGCCGCCGGAACCGAAGACGACGAGGATGACACTCCACACGATGACTAGTGCGAAGACCGGCCAGGCCACCAGAGCCGGCCCGGACAGGCGCTGCGCCAGCGAACCCATGCGGATCAGTCTCGCGCAGGTATGCCGGCGTACTCGATAAAGACTCGCATGGCCTCGGAGCGGCGGCTCACGCCACCGTCTCCCGAGATCCTGAGCGCGTCGTAGATGCTTCCGAGTGCCTTTTCTACCGCGCTTGTCGTCGTGCCGCGCATCTCGGCGATTCGCGGGGAGGTGTAGCCCTGCGCGACGGCGCGAAGGACGGCGAGCTGGGTCTCGGTCAACGCGGCGAGGGGGCTCTCCTCGCGACTTGTGCGTACGACGTGATCGGCCAGGGCTTGCTCGACAGCAGCCACGAGGCTCTCGGCGTCTGAGATGGCCTCCTTGCGCAGGAAGCTGCACGACGCCGGGATGTCCGCAAGCGTGAACCCGGCGGCCCGGAGGTCTGGGAGCTGGGTGAGGAGGAGGAGGGCAACACCGGGGTGTCGCTGATCGATGATGTGCGCGATGTCGACCCCGGTGGGACCTGGGCCGAGATAGAGGTCGATGACGGCCGCGTCAGGGTCGAAGTCCGCCAGGGCCTCACGGGCCTCGCGCGCGCTCGCTGCGGTGCGCACGTCGAACGCCGCGGCGGTGAGGGCGGCAGCCGTGAGGCCGGCCGTGAAGGGGTCGTCCTCCACGAGAAGGACGCGCCGGGGCTGCATGAGGACACTGTGGGGCACGACCCCGAATGTGCGCGCTGAAACTGCAGGATCCTGCACTTCATCCGCCGCGAACCCCGCTTTCACCCTCGAAGTGGTCGCCCCCAACCCCGCTTTCGCCTCGAAATGGCCGCCGTTTGGAGGGTGAAAGCGAGAAGGGGAGTGATATGAGTCGATTTGACTCATATCGTCTGAGTCGGCATAATTGA
>JBJTIQ010000262.1:0-3513 GCA_046095085.1 Actinomycetota bacterium
ACCTTGTTGACCGCCCGTGCGCCATACGCCCGATCCGGGAAGATGCGCCGGCGGTAGCGCTCGCGACCATCGGTAAACAAGTAGTGGTCATCGGATTCCAGCAGAGCACCGTCCAGATACGTAATGAAGCTGAGGGCGAGGGTGAGCTGGTCGTATGTCTGGCCCGCATGCTCGGCGTTGACATCGTGGTAGGACAGCGCGCCCGGAGTCATGCCGCTGAAGGTGTAGGTGTCGGCCTCGCCCGTCTGTCGTGAGCGGTAGAGAAGGCCCTGCTCGGTCGGCGACGAGATGATCGGCAGCCAGTACTGCAGGACCGGCCCGGTGAGGGGGATGTATCCGGCGTCGGCATGCCAGAAGGTGCCCGGCTCGCCGGCCGGCCGATAGAAGATCACCCATGTCGCGAAGCGCACATCGTCACGGCCGTAACCCTCGTAGATGACCCGATGCAGCGACTCCTGCGACAGCAGGTCGATCACCGAGTCGGGTGCTTCGTCGAGTCGCCAGGCCAAGTGCCGCTCGTCGCGGCGCTCGGTCGCCGACGAGCGACCGCTGCCCCAGACCTCGTGGTGCAGGCGCAGGAGATCGTCGCCGGCCGCGATGGCCACGTCGGCCGGGACGGCGTTCGCCACTGCCGAGAATCCGTGCTCGGCCAGGAAGCCGACATGGTCGGCTGGGGGCGGAAGGACGTGCAGCGTCGCAGGGTCGTAGCTGTTGTCGAACGTGCGGGCCGTCATGGTCACCTCCCGGAGACTGCCGCTGAGACTAGAGGTAGGACGTGCTCACGATATGCGCACCGACATAGGCCTTGACCTTGCCACCCGGCCCGATCTTGATGTGGTCGATCCCGCTGAGGAGCCGCACGGTGGGCAGTGAGTCGTAGGTGTGCACGCCCTGCACGGCCAGCAGACGCGCAAGGCTCGGCCCTGCGTCACCCCACGCGGCCGTGGGCTGTAGGGGCGCCGACCACCGGTCGTCGGCCATCGCGCGCTCCCGCTCGAGGAAGCACCCCTCCCAGGAGACCGCGGTGCGACCGGCGGCATCAGCACCGACCGAGATGGCCTGCTCGTTGACGTGCGCACGGAGGTGGGCAATCAGTGCCGTATCCGGGTCGACCGCCACCGTGGCCCGCTCTGTCAGATCACGAAACGTCGGGGCGAATTCCCGGTAGAAGCCGGGGAGGAGCGCCGCGGCCACCGGTTCGGGCTGGCGATCGGGGAAGAAGCCGACGAGCCGACCCATGCCGAACCAGTGCGGCCCGACGAATTCGGCGAGCACGTCGACGGCGCGCAGAAGTCCTGCGCGGTCGGCCGCCGCCTCACGGGCCCACGGGAATGCATCGCCCTCGATGCATCGGACGAACGCGCCCACGGCGAGGTCGTCGGTGGAGGTGTCGAGTTCCCACCACGTGCTCTCGGTCTCGCCCCCGAGCTCAGCCAGCCGTGCAAGCGATCTATGGGCATTGGCGGCAAATGCCGGGTTGCGCTTCGCGGGCATGAGGACGGAGACGTCGCACGCGGGCGGATGAGGCGGAAGCACGACCTCGAGCCCCACGGAGACCGCCCCCAGCATGTCGATCTGCGACAGCGCGGCGCGCGCACGCTGGGCGTCCTGCTCGGGGACGAGCGGGCCGAGGATGTCGATGATGGGATCGGCGACGGCATCCAGGGTGTCGGGGATGCGCCGGGGGAACGCGGGCACCGCTAGTTGCCCAGCGAGGCCAGGGCCGGAGTCTGCTCGGTCACGACCGAGCCACGGTGGCGCAGGTTGGGCGACAGTCGGCTGCACAACTGCCCGCGCATGCCCCGCAGTTGCGGCCAGTCACCGAGGTCGATGCGCGCCTGGTCGCCGGCTATCGCGATGCCGAAAGCGAGGAAGTTGACGGGGCAGTCCTCTGCCTTATGCACGACCGTCATGTTGTGCCACGTGAGGTCGCCGGGATCGAGTTCGGCCTGACGGGCTGGCCGCAGGCCCGTGCCGTCGACATCGGCGAGCGCCACGAGTCCGGTGCGCGCGGGCACGTGGGTCAGCGGGATCCAGAAGGCAACGCAAGGACCGTCAATCGGGACGGCGACATCATCGCTGTGCCACGGCGTTGCCGGCGAACCCGCGCGTCGGGCGAAGGCCTGCCACGACAGCACGTGCGGCTCCTGCCCGTCGAGGAGCTCACGGGCCAGGTCGGTGAGTTCGGTGAGGCGCATGTCGGCGACGAGGTCGTCAGGGATGGTCGAGATCGGCCACGGGAGCGAGCGCATGATCGGTGGCATGTCGGCCGGCAGGGTGGCCTGCATCTGGTCGTGAAGGGCCCACACTCGCTCACCCAGCGCCACGGCCTCCTCCTGGGTGTAGAACCCCTTGCGACCGCTGTAGCCGTGCTGGCGGAAGTAGGCGACGGGATCCTCGGGGAACGGATGGTCGAGGACCTCACGCTCCTTGGGGTCCACCTCGGTCGGCGCGCTCATGCCGCCACCCTAGCCGCGGCCGTCCGGACGCATCGGGGCCTTTCGCGCTTTAGGGTGCATCGCGCGGCGTTGCCTGACTCCCGCGGCTTCAGGCGCATGGCTGGTCGGCTAGCGCATCGGCACGGTGAGTGCGTGCACGACGGTCGCGGTCGTGAAGACGCGCCGGAGGTCCTCGACGACCGCCCCTTCGATGCGTCCGCCCGGCGTCCAATCGGTCACGGCATCGGGATCGGTGTCGTGCGGATGCGGTACGCGAAGCAGGGCACCGGCGGGCCACGACCCGTCGGGCAGCATCGTGAAGGTGAGCCGACGAACAGTGGAGTCATCGGACTCCCCGGCGAGGGCGGTGACGATCACGAGATTGGCGACCTCGAAGGACGTGAGCGCGGGAGAGGCCAGTGACTCCTGGGCCCACTGACCGGCGCGCGTGATCGCCTCGCTTGCCTTGGGAGTTGCGGCTAGCGCCTCCACGGCCAGCGCAGTCGCAAACGTGTCTGATGCCCACCAGTAGCTGCGCCAGCGCCCGTCGGGACGCTGCGCGGCGAGGAGGACCTCCGGTTCGATCAGGTCGCCAAGGCCCGCGGCAGCCGCCGTGACGCACGGGTGCGGTGCCGTCCACCCACGAAAGTCGCTATCGGGATCTGCGCCGATGAACCGTGCAATGTCGTCAGTCGGTCCGTAGGTGCCGAGCATGCCGTTGCCGTGCCGGAACGCCGCGAGACTCGACCGAGCATCCAGGGCGACCTCGTCATCACCGTGTCCGACGTGCTGGGCCAAGCGCAGTGCCCAGGCTGTCGAGTCGGCATCCTGCGGGACGTACACGTTGTAGCCCCAGCCCTCACCACCGCGCTCGGCTTGGCGCACCGTCAGGGCAGCCCACGCGCTGTCGAGAGCGGAGGCAGCGCCAGGCACGCCCGCGAGGCGATCGCCGACGTAGCCGGTGATCCACTCATCGGACAGTCCGGGAGCCAATTGGAAGTCTGACCACAGGCCCGTGTCTGACTGACGAGCGAGCAGGAAGCCGACGCCGGCTGCGCGAGCCTCCTCGGGGGTG
>JBJTIQ010000263.1:0-16531 GCA_046095085.1 Actinomycetota bacterium
ATCCCGTCCATCATCGCCAGGCAGAGGTCGTAGCCCTCGCGCTGGTATTCGATGAGGGGATCGCGCTGGGCCATCGCGCGCAGGCCGATGCCGTCGCGCAGATAGTCCATCTCGTAGAGGTGCTCGCGCCACTTGCGATCAAGGACCGACAGGATGATCCGACGCTCGAGTTCGCGCATGACCTCTTCGCCGAGCTGCTCCTCACGGCGGTCGTAGGCCAGGTGCGCATCATTGGTGAGTTCCTCGACCAAGAACTCGGTGGTCAGGCCGGCGCGGCCCCCACCGGACTGCTCCTCCAACTGCTCGACCGTGACGCCCACGGGAAAGAGCTGGCCCAGCGCCGTCCAGAGCTGATCGAGGTCCCAGTCCTCGGGGTAGCCCTCGGCGGTGGCGCCGCGCACGTAGCCCGCAACGACCTCGTCGAGGAAGCCCCGCACCTGCTCGTGGATGTCGGCACCCTCGAGGACGTCACGGCGCTCGGCATAGATCACCAGGCGCTGGCGATTGAGGACGTCGTCGTACTTCAGCACGTCCTTGCGGATCTCGAAGTTTTGCGCCTCGACGGATGTCTGCGCGGAGCGGATGGCGTTGCTCACCATCTTGGCCTCGATCGGCTGGTCGTCGGGGACGTTGAAGCGGCGAAGGAAGGCATCGACCATGTCGGCCTTGAACAGGCGCATGAGGTCGTCCTCGAGTGACAGGTAGAAGCGTGACTCGCCCGGGTCGCCCTGGCGACCTGATCGACCGCGCAGCTGATTGTCGATACGACGCGACTCGTGGCGCTCGGTGCCGAGGACGTAGAGACCCCCCAGCTCCACCACCTCGTCGTGCTCGCTCTCGACGGAGGCCTTGGCGGCAGCGATCGCCTCGGGCCACGCGCTCTCATACCCCTCGGGATCCTCGATGGGGTCAAGACCGCGGCGCTCGAGCTCCTGGGCGGCCCGGAACTCGGGGTTGCCGCCCAGCATGATGTCGGTGCCTCGACCGGCCATGTTGGTGGCAACCGTGACCGCGCCCTTACGACCCGCCTCGGCCACGATCGTTGCCTCGCGCTCGTGGTTTTTGGCGTTGAGCACCTCATGGCGGACGCCGCGTTTCTTCAGCTCATGGGAGATGAGTTCGCTCTTCTCGACGCTCGTGGTGCCCACGAGGACCGGCTGGCCGAGCCCATTGCGCTCCTCGATGTCATCGATGACGGCGGAGTACTTAGAGGTTTCGGTGCGGTAGACGAGGTCTGCTTCATCCATGCGCACCATGGGGCGGTTGGTGGGGATCGGAACGACTCCGAGTTTGTAGATCTGGTGGAACTCATTGGCCTCGGTCATTGCCGTGCCGGTCATGCCGGAGAGCTTGTCGTAGAGACGGAAGTAGTTCTGCAGGGTGATGGTGGCCAGGGTCTGGTTTTCGGCCTTGATTTCGACGCCTTCCTTGGCCTCGATCGCCTGGTGCAGCCCCTCGTTGTAGCGCCGCCCCTTGAGCAGACGCCCCGTGTGCTCGTCAACGATCAGGATCTCGCCGTCGAGGATGACGTAATCGCGGTCGCGCTTGAAGAGCTCCTTGGCCCGGATCGCGTTGTTGAGGAAGCCGACCAGCGGAGTGTTGACCGTGTCATAGAGGTTGTCGATGCCCAACTGGTCTTCGACCTTGTCAATAGCCGACTCGAGCACGCCGATCGTCTTCTTCTTCTCGTCGACCTCGTAGTCCTGATCGCGCTTGAGGATGGTCGCCATTCGTGCGAACTCGGCGTACCACTTCGTGGGCTGGTCGGCGGGACCGCTGATGATCAGGGGGGTCCGGGCCTCGTCGATGAGGATCGAGTCGACCTCGTCGACGACCGCGAAGTTGTGCCCTCTCTGGACCATCTCGTCCTTCGACCACGCCATGTTGTCGCGCAGGTAGTCGAAGCCGAATTCGTTGTTGGTGCCGTAGGTGATGTCTGCCGCGTAGGCCACGCGACGCTCCGCCGGCGTCATGTGGGCGAGGATCACACCCACCTCGAGACCGAGGAACCGGTGGATGCGGCCCATCCATTCGCTATCGCGCTCGGCGAGGTAGTCGTTGACCGTGACGACGTGCACTCCCTTGCCGCTGAGTGCGTTCAGATAGGAGGGCAGCGTGGCCACGAGAGTCTTGCCCTCGCCCGTGCGCATCTCGGCGATGTTGCCCAGGTGAAGCGCGCCACCGCCCATGATCTGCACGTCGTAGTGGCGCTGGCCCAGGGTGCGCCTGGCTGCCTCGCGCACGGTGGCGAAGGCCTCCGGCAGCAGGTCGTCGAGGGTCTCTCCGTCGGCAAGCCGCCTGCGGTATTCCGGGGTGAGGGCCTTGAGCTCCTCGTCGGTCATGGCGAGGAAGTCCTCCTCGATGGCATTCACCTGCTTGGCGATGCTTTCGAGGGTGCGAAGGGTCTTGCCCTCACCGGCGCGAAGGATCTTGTCGAGGATGCCCACCAGAGCAGTCTAGACGGGGCCCCTGGGGACGATCTCCACGATTCCCTCCTGGGCGGCCCGCACGACCGCTTCGGTGCGTGAGTGCACCTGAAGCTTCTCGTGAAGGCTGCGGACGTGGTTCTTCACGGTGTTCTCGCTGATGAACAGCTCATCGGCGATCGCGCGATTGCCAAGCCCGCGGCCCATGAGTTCCAGCACCTGGCGCTCACGGCGTGTCAGCGCGGGCACGCTTCCCCGCGCCGCTGTGCCCGCCTGCTCCCACAGCGCGCCCCGGTCACCAGCGGCGAGATCTGATCGCCCCTGAGCGGCCGATAACACCACCCTGGCGAGCACGTCTTCGTCAACATCGCGATCGATGATGCCGATAGCGCCCGCGCTCAGTGCGACCGTGAGGTCGAGTGCACTTCCCTCGCGGCCGACGACGACCACGGCGATGTCGTCGCGCGAGTCCCGGATCGCCCGAACACCACGGAGCGCGCCATCGTCGAGCGCGATATCCCACAGGCAGACGCAGCGCCCGGCCAAGCGGACGACTGCCTCGACATCGGCCGGCTCGCCGATCACCGACACCCCGGGAGTTGCCTCGAGGACGGCGCGAACGCCGCGTCGGAAAATGGGCGATGCGTCAGCGATCGCCACGCGCACGTCATCGCTCACCCCCGCAACGCTAGCGTCACGGGTGCCCGCACTTCCGCAAAGTCGCGGCCCTGGCGGCTGCGAACTGAGGCGGGCGACCAGATTCGGTGAGGGCTCGCGCAGCCTCCGCGAGCGTGGCTCCCGTGGTGACGATGTCATCGACGAGGACGATCGCTCCGCTGCGAATCGCGCCCTGACCGCTCATCGCACCGCTCAGGTTGGCCTGGCGCGCTCGAGCGTCAAGCACGGCCTGATCGCGCGGCGTGCGCACGAGCACCAGCGATGAGCGCACCGATGCGGAGATCCCCTCGGCCCGCAGCTCTCGCGCGGCGGCTCGCGCCACCCGGGCCAGCACGTCCTCGCCGCGAGCGCGCAAGGAATGGCGAGAAGGCGGAATCGGCACGAGCACGGCGTGCCCGACAATCCCACTCGCCTGCAGTCCCGCCGATACCGCGGATGCGAGCACCATGCCCAGGGCTCCCGCCATCCCGCGCTGACCGCGCTCCTTCCACTCCAAGATCGCCTGGCGCGCCGGCCCGTCGTACGGCACGGCCGCGTAGACGGGCGGATAGCCCGGCGGGCACGGGCTCGGGCGATGCGCGAAGGGATCGGCCCCCAGTCGCCCGGCACACGCTCGGCATAGGACGTCAGCGGGGTCGAGGCACACGAGGCATTCGCGTGGATGGACCAGGTCGAAGGCGTCGGCCATCAGCCGGGAGAGCGGGCCGCGCGGTCGGACGTAACGCATGGGACAGGTGTGCCACGACCCATCGCCGCGGTCCAGGCCGTGGAGCCAGCCTGTGGAGAGGCGGCCATGCGGATCGCGGGTATGCTTGGGGCACCTGCCGGGAACCATCGAAGCCTCGTGACGTTCGCCGGGTCCATTAACGCAAAGTCCGAGGTGCACACCTATGTCCCCTTCGACCCCCGATTTCAAGGTCGCCGACCTCTCGCTCGCTGCTTTCGGCCGCGATGAGATTCGGCTCGCCGAGCATGAGATGCCCGGCCTCATGGCCATGCGGGCCGAATTCGGCCCGACCCAGCCCCTGAAGGGCGCCCGCATCACGGGATCCCTCCACATGACGATCCAGACCGCCGTGCTCATCGAGACGCTCGTCGCGCTCGGTGCCGAGGTGCGCTGGGCATCGTGCAACATCTTCTCGACCCAGGATCACGCCGCGGCGGCGGTCGTCGTCGGCCCCAACGGCACTCCCGACAATCCCCAGGGCGTGCCCGTCTACGCATGGAAGGGCGAGACCCTTCCGGAGTACTGGTGGTGCACCGAGCAGGTCCTCATGTGGCCTGATGGTGGCGGCCCCAACATGATCCTCGACGACGGCGGCGATGCCACGCTCCTGGTGCACAAGGGCAAGGAGTTCGAGGCCGCCGGTGTCGTGCCCAGCACGGACCCCACGGACTCCGAGGAGTACGCCGTGATCCTCGACGTCCTGCGTCGTTCGCTGACCGAGGACCCGCAGCGCTGGACCCGCATCGCGGCCGGCATCCGCGGCGTGACCGAGGAGACCACCACCGGAGTCCATCGCCTCTACGAGATGGCCAATGAGGGCCGCCTGCTCTTCCCGGCCATCAACGTCAACGACTCCGTCACTAAGTCGAAGTTCGACAACAAATACGGCTGCCGCCACTCGCTCGTCGACGGCATCAACCGCGCGACCGACACCCTCATCGGCGGCAAGGTCGCCGTCGTCGCCGGCTACGGCGACGTCGGCAAGGGCAGTGCCGACTCACTCCGCGGCCAGGGGGCCCGCGTCATCGTCGCCGAGATCGACCCCATCTGCGCTCTCCAGGCGGCCATGGACGGCTACCAGGTAGCGACGATCGAGGATGTCATCGACACCGCCGACATTTTCATCACCGCTACCGGCTGTAAGGACGTCATCACCGCGGAGCACATGCAAGGAATGAAGCACCAGGCCATCGTCGGCAACATCGGGCACTTCGACAATGAGATCGACATGGCTGGTCTCGCGCAGGTGCCCGGCGTGGTGCGCCGCACGATCAAGCCGCAGGTCGACGAGTGGGCGTTCCCCGACGGCCACTCGATCATCGTGCTGTCCGAGGGACGCCTGCTCAACCTCGGCAACGCGACCGGCCACCCGTCGTTCGTCATGTCCAACTCCTTCACCAACCAGGTGCTGGCCCAGCTCGAGATCTTCACTCAGCCGGACGCCTACCCCATAGGCGTCTACGTGCTGCCGAAGCACCTCGACGAGAAGGTTGCGCGCCTGCATCTCGACGCTCTCGGCGTCCACCTCACCGAGTTGACCAAGCAGCAGGCCGAATACATGGGTGTCGACGTCGCCGGCCCCTACAAGCCCGAGCTCTACCGCTACTAGGACACGCGAGAGGACCGGCGGTGATGGAGCAACCCGCGCCGCCGGTCCTTCGCGTATACGCCCCCGCCGACTACCCCGGGTGCCCCATCACGGTCGACCTGGCGCTACGCGCCGGACGGTTGCTGCGCGCTCCACGCTGGGGCATCGTCGACTTCCTCATCAGCCTCCTGGGCTTCGTCATCCTGTCCGTGCCGATCGTCCTCATCGGCGACGCGTTCGACCTCCCGCTGTCGATGATCGTCATCCTCGGCACGGTCGTCCCGTGGATCGCGCTGGGTGGCTGGCCCCTCATCACGACGTGGATCAAGGGCAACGGCCCGCGCATCGACCTGGGTCTCCGGCTGACCTGGGGCGACCTGGGATGGGGGGTGCTCGGGGGCTTCGCGGCGCTGATCGCCGGTGGCGCCATCGCCGTCGGCCTGCAAGCGCTGATCCCCGACCTCAACTCTGCTGCCGCCGAGGTGGGCGAAGAGCTCCAGGCCGACTCTTCCATCGCGGTCATGGCCATCTTCGCCCTCTGCATCGGCATAGGCGCTCCCATCGTGGAGGAACTGGCCTTTCGCGGATTGGGCTACGACGCACTGCGCAAGCGCGGGGTTCCCACCCTGTGGGTCATCGTCATCACCACGGTGGTGTTCAGTCTCTTCCACCTCGAGCCGACCCGGATTCCGATCCTGCTGGCCAGCGGCGCGATACTCGGGATCCTGCGCTGGCGGACACGCGGCCTGGGTGCCCCGATCGTGGCTCATGCCGTCAACAACCTGCCAGGAGCGGCATTCCTCCTCCTGGGGTGACACCATGGTCGACATGAGAGGCAGGGTCCTGGTCGTCGATGACGACGTCGCGCTGGCAGAGATGCTCGGAATCGTCCTGCGCGGCGAGGGTTTCGACGCGACGTTCTGCACCGATGGGGCACTCGCCCTCGACGCATTTCGTGACAGCAGGCCCGATGTTGTGCTGCTCGACCTCATGCTGCCCGGCATGGACGGCGTCGACGTCTGTCGGGCCATTCGCGCCGAGTCCGGCGTCCCCATCGTCATGCTGACCGCGCGCACAGACACCGTCGACGTGGTTCTCGGCCTCGAGTCAGGAGCCGACGACTACGTCGTCAAGCCATTCAAGCCCAAGGAGCTCGTCGCCCGACTGCGCGCGCGGATTCGACGCACGGACGAGCCGGGCGTCGGCACTCTCAGCATCGGCGACCTGACCATAGACGTGGCCGGCCATTCAGTGCGCCGCGGCGACGCTGTCATTTCGCTGACGCCGCTGGAGTTCGATCTGCTCGTCTGTCTTGCGCGCAAGCCGTGGCAGGTCTTCACACGCGAAGTGCTTCTGCAGGAAGTCTGGGGCTACCGCCATGCCGCTGACACCCGCCTGGTGAATGTCCACGTCCAGCGCCTGCGCGCGAAGATCGAGCACGATCCAGAGCACCCGCAGATCGTGCTGACCGTGCGCGGCGTGGGGTACAAGGCCGGACCGCCATGACCCTCGGCCCGACGAGCCCGCCCGATCCGCGGACTCGGACGGCACGCACCGGGCCACGCCCGACCCGCGTTTGGCGCCAGTCGCTTCTGCTGCGGGTCACTGTCACCACCCTGGTGCTCTCGCTCATCGTCGTCGGCCTTCTCGGCCTACTCCTGCTGTCGCGCATCACGACCGGCCTCCTCGAGTCCGCCGAGCGCACGGCGATCACCGAGGCGAGCGCAGGCCTATCCGACGCGCAGCGGCTATCCAGCGCCGCCGACACCGGCGGCTCCACAGCGTCGCCATCGAGCATCGTCGACACGATCGTGGCATCGCTCGCGACGCGAGCCGGCTCTCCCCCGCAATACGACGTACTCCTACTCGCCGACGACGCTGAGGGCTCCGGCGCTCCCGAGCGCGGCACCAACCTGGTGTCGGATGAGAGCGTGCCGCCCGCGCTGCGTGACGCGGTCACGACGTCGGGCCGGCAGTCGTGGACCTACACCGAGATCCGCTACCTCGATGGACGCGCCGTGCCGGGCATCGTGGTTGGTGCTCCCCTGAGCATCTCCAGCATCGGCGCGTATGAGCTCTACTACCTCTTCCCGCTCACCGAGCAGTCCAGCACGCTCGACCTGGTGAGGAGTGCCGTCGTCGGCACGGGCATCCTTCTCGTCCTCCTCCTCGGTGCCATTGCCGTCATCGTCACGCGTCAAGTGGTGGCCCCGGTCCGTTCGGCCGCTCGTACCGCCGAGCAGTTCTCCGAGGGCCACCTCAGCGAGCGGATGCAGGTGCGCGGCGAGGATGACCTCGCGCGCTTGGCCACGTCGTTCAACGAGATGGCCGCCAGCCTCGAGGATCAGATCCACCGGCTCGAGAACCTCTCCGCCGTTCAGCAAAGATTCGTCTCCGACGTGTCACACGAGTTGCGCACGCCGCTCACGACCATCCGCATGGCCGCCGACGTCCTCTTCGAATCCCGCGACGAGTTCGACCAGTCCACCGCACGCGCCGCCGAGCTCCTGCAGACCCAACTCGATCGCTTCGAAAACCTCCTGGCGGACCTGCTTGAGATCTCGCGCTACGACGCGGGGGCCGCGATCCTCGACCTGGAGACCGTCGACCTCGACGACCTCGTCGCCCGAGCCGTGGAGGGCGTGCGCCCGCTCGCCGATCGGCGCGCGACCCGCATCTCGGTCGAGTCCCGGTCGACACCCCTCACGGTCGAATGCGATCCGCGTCGAATCGAGCGCGTCCTGCGCAACCTGCTCGACAACGCGGTCGAGCACGGCGAGGGCGAGCCGATCGACATCACGCTCGGGGGTGACGACGACGCCGTGGCGGTCACCGTGCGCGACCACGGAGTGGGGCTCGCCGACGGCCAGATCCAGCACGTCTTCGATCGCTTCTGGCGAGCGGATCCGGCACGCGCGCGCCAGACCGGCGGCACCGGGCTGGGTCTTGCGATTGCCCTGGAGGACACCCGGCTCCACGCCGGGATGCTCGATGCGTGGGGCCGACCGGGCGATGGGGCGTGCTTCCGGCTCACCCTGCCGCGCCGCGCTGACGTGCTGCTCGACGCTTCACCGCTTCCGCTACCCGACGACGGCGAAGACCACGACGCTCCCGTCGACGCGGTGGTGCTGGAGGACGCGCGATGAGACCGGGAGCGCTGGCGCCTTTGCTCGCCGTCGCGGCCCTCGTCGCCGGGTGCGCCGGTATTCCCACCTCCGGTCCCATCCAGCAGGGACCGGAGGTTCCCGATGGGCAGGCCGACCAGGTCATTCGCGTCATCGTGCGGCCACCTCAACCTGACATGACGCCTACCCAGATCGTGTCGGGCTTCATCGAGGCATCCGCGTCCTTCGAAGATGACCACGCCATCGCGCGCCAATACCTCACCGCAGATGCGGCCGCCTCGTGGGACCCATCCGTGGGCACCCGCGTCTACGACGGCGTTCCGACCCTCGCGCCCAACGGCCCCGCCGATGTGGACATGACAGCGACGCTGGCCGGGTCCGTCACGGCCGACGGGCATTTCCAGGTGTCTCCCGGACGACTGCTCACCGAGTCCTTCACCCTCGACTACGTCGAGGGCCAGTGGCGCATTGCCAACCCACCGCCCGGCCTGCTGCTGGCGCGCTCCGACATCGACCGCGCGTTCCGCTCGTACGACGTGTACTTCCTCGACCCCGAGTTCACGACGCTGGTGCCCGATCCGCGACTCATCCCCGCCAACGGGGCTGGCCTGGCCACGTCGCTCATGCAGGCACTGGCCGCCGGTCCCACCGATTGGCTCGCCCCGGCGGTGCGAACGGCTCTCCCCGACGGCGCGGGACTCGCGATCAACGCGGTCCCCGTCGAGGAGGGAGTGGCCGTGGTCGACCTCGATGCGTCCGTGCGACTGGTCAACGACGCCACGCGTCGGGCCCTGTCGGCTCAAATCGTCTGGACGCTTCGGCAGGTGCCCGGCGTCCTGGCCGTGGACCTGCGTGCCGGCGGACAGGCACTGCCGGTGCCGGGCGTCGCGAATCCGCAGCCCGAGGACACCTGGCGCGGATTCGACCCCAATGCCATGCCCGCCGATGCCATGGCCTACGCGGTGCGCAGCGGACGCGTCGTGGAGGTCAGCGGACCCGCACCGCGAGCCGTGCCCGGTGGAGCGGGCCTGGGGGCGCCTCCGCTCGATGGCATCGCGGTGAGCTTCGACGGCAATCGCATCGCTGGCCTCGATGATCAAGGAGCACTCTGGGCGGCCGAGACTCGCGCCGGCGCACCAACGGTCGACCTGATTCCCGACCCGGGCCAGTCGCGCCCGTCGTTCGGTCGGGGCGCATCCGCCTGGGTCATCGACCCGCAGCAAGAACTCAAGCAGGTCCTGCCCGACGGCACGGTCTTCACGATCCCGGTCGAAGGGCTGTCGACCAAGATCCGTATGGAGTCGGTGTCGGTAAGCAGGGATGGCACCCGGATCGCTCTCGTCGTGAGACGTGGACCGCGCACCTTCGTCATGCTCGCACTGATCGTGCTGCGCGAGGGAGCAGCGCGAGTGCAGTCTCCGGTGCGAGTCGATGCGCGATTGACCACGGTCACCGATGTCGCTTGGGCCGAGGATGATCGCCTGATAGTGCTCGGGGCCGAAGGGGCCGGGACGCCCGCGGTCTACGAGATCGACCTGGCCCGCGCTGCCGTGCGTTCGCTGGGGGGTCCGCCCGACCCGCTGCGCGTCGCGGCAGCACCCGGCTTCCCTCCCCTGGCGGCCTCGGCCGACGGACAGATCTACTCCTACGCGGGCGGACCGTGGATCTCCGCCGGGTTCGGCGGCAGCCCCGCCTATCCGGGCGGCTGACGATCCTGACCGATAGGGGCGGCTGTGCCGCCCCTATCCAAGTCGGGCTCCAAGAAGATGTAGTCGGCCGTTGGCACCGCAGCCCGAATGCGACTTTCGGCATCGTCTATGCCGGCGGCGATACCCGCTCCCGTTTGCGTATCCCGCACGCCGATCTTGGCGCCGACCAGCAGTGAGTCGGGCCCCACGTGGAGGGTGCGTATGTGGATCACGCGAGTGACCAGCGGGCTCTGCTCAAGGGCGGCTCGAATGCGCGCCTCCTCCTCGGGAAGAGCCGACTCCCCCACGAGCATGGCGGCCATCTCGAAGGCCAGGAAGACGGCGATGACCACGAGAAGAGTCCCGACCGCCATCGCTCCGATGCCGTCCCACCGACCGTCGCCGGTGATCACCGCGGCGCTCACGCCGACGAGGGCGAAGACCAGACCGCATAGGGCGCCGAGGTCTTCGAGCAGGATGACCGGGAGTTCGGGCTGACGGGCGTCGCGGATGTAGCCCATGAGGGTCCGCTGGCCGCGCGACCTGTTGGCCTCACGCAGCGCCGTGCGGAATGAGAACGCCTCCAGCACTATCGCCACGCCGAGCACGGCGAAGGCGATCCATGCATCGCTGAGATCCTCGGGATGCTGAAACTTGTGCAGGCCTTCGTAGAGCGAGAACAGCCCGCCGATCAAGAAGAGCACGATCGACACGACGAAGGCGTAGACGTAGCGGCGGCGGCCGTAGCCGAATGGGTGCTTCGCGTCAGCGGGCTTCTGCGACCTCTTGCGGCCGATGAGCAAGAGCACCTGGTTGGCGGAGTCTGCCACGGAGTGGATGGCCTCCGAGAGCATGGATGACGAGCCCGTGAAGGCGAAGGCGATGAACTTGCTGACGGCGATGCCGAGGTTGGCTGCTAGGGCGGCGACCACGGCCCTCATGCCGCCCTCGGTGCTCACGCGACCCCGGTCACAACGACAGCGCTGCCCTCGGGCTCGACGACCAGGTCGGCCTCACCCGGTGCTGCGACAGCGGCCTCACCCTCGGCAAGCGACACGTCGCCGGAGCCCGCACCTGTCACGCGTGTCTCCCCGTGCAGGCTCAAGACAACGCGATGGGTGCCCGTCGGGACGCGCACAGGCTGATCAGCGATGACGAGATCGAAGGGCATGCCCGGCGGATCGAGGACCTCGCCGACGAAGCCACCCAGCGGCATCGGATGGCGATCCGTTCGCACGGCGGCCAGCGCCTCCTCGACCGCCACCGGCTTGGGGGTGAGACCTAGGCGCAGGACGTTGTCGGATGACGTCATCACCTCGACCGCGAGTCCCGCCACGTAGGAGTGGATGACGCCGGCCGGCACCGCGACGCCCTCGCCGGGGGCCAGCGTCGCGTGATCGAGGAGGACAGCGACGAGTACCCCCGGGTCGGCGGGATGGGTCGCGGCCACGCGCGCCAGCGCCGACACGGCCGACGACGACCAGCCGGCCGCCGTCGCGGCTGCCACGAGTTGCGGCTCGATGCGCGCGCACTCCGCGCGGTCGAGATCGAGCACCGCACGCACGGCATCGCGGCGGTCAGCGGTGGCGACGGTCCTAACCAGCGACTCGGGCGCGCCGGCCCTGGCGAAGACGTCAGCCGCCTCCTCGGGATCGCGCCACCCAGCGTGCACGTCGAATGCCGTGAGCGCGACGAGCATCTCGCGCTTCTCGGCATCGTCGGAGTACAGCCAGGTCTCCCTCGGCTGATCGGCCTGCCGTGACCACCCGACCGCTGCCGTCTCGGGATCGGGATGCACCTGCAGTGACAGCGGCGTGGAAGCGGCGAGGATCTTGACCAGCGGCATGCCGGCATGCTCCGGTAGGTCGGCGAGGGTACGACCGGTGTCGGGGCCATGGGCGACCGGAGAGGGCCCGGCTGGATGCGCGCCGAACCACAGCTCTGCCTGCGGCCCACCGGTCGATTCACCGGTCCACCGGGAGAGACCATCGACGGCCCCCCAGGCGTAGTCCTTGAGTACTCCCCGGACGACGTGCACGCCGCTAGCCGCGATCTGGCGGGAGCGCCTCATCGAGGAGCATCACGGGTATGCCGTCGCGCACCGGAAACCCACGGCCGCAGACGGTGCACACGAGCAGGCCGCGCTCGGAGTCGGGGCGTACGGGCGCGTGATCATCCGATGGGCACGCGAGGATCTCGAGGAGCACCGGATCGAGTCCAAGGGTGTCGCTCATGCGTTTGCCTCCCTGACCAGCGCGAGAACGTCGTCGCGAATCCCCGCCATGGTCTCAGCATCCCGCGCCTCGACATTGAGCCGCAGGAGGGGCTCAGTATTGCTGGGACGCAGGTTGAACCACCACTCGGGCGCCGACACGGTCAGGCCGTCGAGCCGATCCTGGGAAACCCCCGGGCGGTCCGCGAACTCGGCAGCCACCCGCTGCGTCGCCTCGGCGAGATCGCTGACCTTGGAGTTGATCTCGCCGCTGACGACATAGCGGTCGTAGGGCGCGAGCATGCCCGAGAGGGTCGTACCCTCGGGAGTCTCGCCAAGTGCGGCGAGCACGTGCATGGCCGCGAGCATTCCGGAGTCGGCTCTCCAGAAGTCGGCGAAGTAGAAGTGACCCGAGTGCTCGCCGCCGAACACGGCGCCGGTCTCGGCCATCCGTGCCTTGATGAAGGAGTGGCCGACCCGCGTGCGCTCCGGCGTGCCGCCTCCTTCGAGGATGACCTCCGGCACGGTCCGCGACGAGATGCAGTTGTAGATGATGGTGGCGCCCGGATGCTTGGCAAGCTCGCGTTGGGCTATTAGGGCCGTGATCGCCGACGGGGTGATCGCACGTCCGGTCTCGTCGACGACGAAGCAGCGATCGGCATCACCGTCGAAGGCAAGCCCCACATCAGCACCATGCTCGAGCACCGCGCGCTGCAGGTCGCGCAGGTTGCTCGGCTCGATGGGGTTGGCCTCGTGATTGGGGAAGGTGCCATCGAGTTCGAAGAAGAGCGGAATGACCTCGAGAGGCAGGGCCGGCAGGCCAGCAGCCGTGCCGAGGACCGCGGGCACCGTGAGCCCTGCCATGCCATTGCCTGCATCGACGACGACGCGCAGCGGCCGCGACGGTCGAAGGTCCACGAGGCCGCGAAGATGCTGGGCGTAGCGCGGCAGCATGTCGAGCGCGCTCACCGCGCCCGGCGCCCCATCGAATGCGGGCACACCTGTCTCAACCATCCGGCGAATCTCCCGGAGCCCGGTGTCCTGGCCAACGGGCGCGGCTCCCGCACGGCACAGCTTTATCCCGTTGTAGTGGGCCGGGTTGTGGCTGGCGGTGAACATCGCGCCGGGAAGGCCGAGGATCCCGGAGGCGAAGTAGAGGCCATCGGTGCTGGCCAGGCCGATCCGGATGATGTCGCACCCTCGGGAGGTCACTCCCGCGGCGAATGCATCGACGAGGTCATCGCCGCTGGGTCGCATGTCCTGGCCCACCGCGACCGCCCCGGGCCCACCGTCCTGCCTGCGCACGGAGAGAACCTCGACGAAGGCAGCGCCCACATCGCGCGCCAGGTCGGCGTCCAACTGATCGGGAACAACGCCCCGGACGTCATAGGCCTTGATGACAGCGTCAAGGACGCGCGGATCGCGCCCCGGGGAGCCGTGGCCCATGGCCACGCGGATCAGCCTTCGATGTCGTGCGCAGCACGACCGGGGAGGGCCCACAGGTGACCGCGTCGAATGCCTTCCGCGCCCACCGCGCCTGGGAGGCGGTCGTCTTCGTCATCGAACAGCGCGTCGGCGCCGCTCGCCTGTGCCGCCTCGCGGACGGCGTTGGCGAGCGCCACGAGATCGTCACCCGACGGGCCCGCAGGCAGTGGATCGGGCTCGATGCGAACGACCTCCCAGCCACGCGGCGCCGAGAGGCGATCGCCATGAACCTGGCACATGTCGTAGGCATGCGGCTCGGGAGTGGACGAGAGCGGACCGAGGACGGCTACGGAGTCGGCGTACACGTAGGTCAGGGTAGAGACGGCCTGGCGTCCGCACGAGGGGCGGGAACAGCGACGTCGGTATCCCACGCCTCGCGACGCTACCGCGCGGACCGGTCAATGACGGGCAGGCACGCCGCGCCGCGCCGTCGAGACCTAGCGGGGCAGGAGATCGGCGGCATCCTGGTAGGCGCGCGGCACCGGCACCGTCGTTCGGAGCGGGCGCCACGGATAGCCCGTGATGAGCGAACCGTCGGGGTTGCGCCTCACGGCCCGATGGGCCACCACCACCGCACCGTCGGTCGGCCGCACCACGGCCGTGAACCACGATGCGCCGCGAGGACGCGGGATCTCGACGGCGACCAGCCGATCGCGCGGGACGGTGACGACTATTGGCTCCGGCGGGGCAATCACCGCGTCGGGGGCGAAGGGCAGGATGGTGATCGTTGCCGTCACGGGTGTGTCGTCGACGACCACGGACGTGTCGTCGCCCATAGGCATCGCCTCGCTGTGCGACTTGATCTCCTGCAGCGCGCCGGGCGCCGTGATCCACAGGGTGACCGACGTGATCTTCTCCGCTGGCAGACCGGCCGCCGCCGCGACGTCGCTGATGCCCACTGCTCCCGCGGTGAACGACGTCTCCTCGAGGAATCCCTGACGCGCATCGATACCGGGGTGACGCTGCCGGATGCCCGCGACGATCGGAACATCGGACACGAGGTCGACGGTCGCGGCCTGACCTTCGAGGGCGCCGTCTAGGTCGACGGCGGTGACGGTGCCGGCGGGCACATCGACCTCCGAGAGCGCGGCCGGGACATAGGCACCCCCCTCGGTGATGAGGCGCACCTTGACGGTGGCGTCGATGTCTCCCGGCGCGTGGACCAGCAGTTGCCGGCCGCCCTCGCCGGGGATGACGCCGGGGATGAGGACACGGGACGCCGGGTCCGACGACGGTGGAATCCAGTCGGCGCCCCTCGGCACGAACCCCTGGATCTCGATGTCGGAGACGGCGGCGACGACTCGCCCGGACCGCGCGACGACGTGCCAGGCCACCGCGGGAAGTCGCGGAGCGATGCGGGTCAGCGACACGACCATGCGCCCGCGGGGCTCCACGACGATGCCGCGCAGGCTCGGCGTGCTGATCTCGCCCTCGGGTCCACTCAGCACGACGTCGACCTCGGCGGGACTGGTCTCGGGATTGACCAGAAGCAGGCGGGTGTCTCGCCCGGCGACGGAACCGCCACCGACGAACCACCACGAGGTGTCGGGGCCCAGGCACGCCGTGCTGGCGAGTCCACGGCGCTCATTGAACGAATCCTGCGTGACCTGCGCGGCAACCAGGCCAGGGCCCAAGGACCCCGTCGTGCGAATGTCGAGGGGCGGCAGCCGGCGTGACTCGGCCACGACCTCGGCCGAGTCACCGGGGTCGGCCAGGGCCTGTCCGGGATCCTCGACGTCGGGAGCCTGGGGATCAGCGAGGTCGGGATCGTCCGAGCCGCGCAGGTAGGTGACCGATGCGGCACCCTCGCGGTCTTGGCCGGGAAGATCCGGCACCACGGTCATCGCCGACCTGGTGCGCGCTCCATCAATCGCACCGGGCTCCGGGCAGACGGCCGTGGAGGAGTTCACAGGTTCGGTCACGATGACCTCGCCGTAGGACGGCGATGCCTTGGGCACCAGGAGGCCGATCAGGACGATGCCGACGAGCGACCCGAGCAACACGGCAGCGGCGCGCGGGCCCCGCGGATCCGGCGGCATCGCCTGCGCGTCGGACCTGGGACGCCGGCGCCTGCGCCGGCGCGCTTCGGACGTCGCACCGTCAGTGAGGTCGGGCATGAGCGGCTCAGTCATGGCGCTCTCCCACGAGGGCGTCGGGCTCGACCGCGTCGGCGTCTTCGTCGGCCGGGGCGTCATCGTCGTCTGCTCGACGTCGGCCCGGGAGCGCAAGCACGATCACCACGATGAGCGCGATTGCCTGCAGCCAAAGCCAACGCGCGCGTGACGAGCCGTCCACGTCGACGACGAGTGCCTCGCCGGCACCCGCTGCCGCCGGGATCACGAAGCGCTGGAGGGACTGCTCGCCGTCGTCTTCCACGGCCAGCGGCACGCCCCCAAGCGTGGCCCGCCACGCGGGATCGGTCGACTGGGCCAGAAGCAGGCGTGCGGGCCCAGGCGCGGCAAGGTCGGTCGAGACGAGTGGCTGAGCCGAGCTGATGTCGGTGACGGCAACCGGCGAAACGGCGCCGTCGCCCGTGTCTACCTGCACGCGCGCGGTGTCGCCTTCGACCTTCCAGAGCACCTCGCCCTCCTGCCCGGCGATC
>JBJTIQ010000264.1:0-3357 GCA_046095085.1 Actinomycetota bacterium
TGTGGCCTTGCTGTCGCTGCACGTGAACACCAGGGACTTCACGTTGTTGAGGTCATTGCCCATGGCGTACACCGTCGTGTTGGTATTGACGGCTATGCGGGTGTTGTAGAGCGCTGCGAATCCGGGCTGCTTCGCGAAGGCCGGTGGCGCCGCTGTGAGGATGGCACCGGCCATCACTGCCGCAGTTGCCATCGCGATGTACGTCCGTTCGCGCATTCCGCACCCCCACTTAGACGGTGCCGCCGGTGTACGCCGATTACAAGAGACTCCACAAGGGCTCGTGCTGGTCTCGCGCCCCCGCGCAAGCGCCCGAGCACGTCACTTTGAGGACATGACGTCTGGTGAGGTCCATGGTCGCTCCTATCCGCAGGGCCCGAGGCGGGTCTCGCATAGGTCCGGCGGCCGTGCATAGGTGCCATCAGGCCGTCGTGGCCAGCGCTTGCCTCTGGTGAGGGGGCGGAGGAGCCCCCTTCCGTCGTAAAGGAGTGGATTAGAGTCATGGCATGGCCGCCGGTCCGGAGAGCGTTGTCCGCGACTTCGTCGCTGCGTTCGCGGCATGTGACGCTGACGCCATGGGTGCCGTGGTCGATGACGATGTCGTGGCTCACATCACGAATGCGGAAGGTGGCGCAGACATCATCGAGGGTCGTGGTGCGCTCCTCGCGCGCATCGGCGCGGTCGACTACGGTGCCGCCCGACTCTCGATCGAGGTGACCAACACGATCGAGCCCAAGCCGGGGCAGGCGCTGGCGATGGCCGAAGTCCGCGCCAGCGCGCCGTCGGGTGACACGCTGCACAACTTCGCCGCCCACCTGTGCACGGTCAGCGACGGCCGGATCATCGAGTGGTGGATGGTCGAGGCACTCCCCGCGGAGAGCGATCGCTTCTGGGCGACGGTCACCTCAGGAGGAACCTCGTGAGGCCGGGGCGGCCAGCTGCGGGGAAAGTCGCATGCTCGTAGCGGTGTTCCGGCGGCGGTTGAAGGACGGCGCCACGTTCGACGACTTCATTTCCGCCTGGGAGGCGGATAAGGGCTTCGGCGTTCCCGCCAGGGTCTTCAACGCGGTCTCGCTGGTCGATGATCGCGAGATCCTCAGCGTCGGCTTCGTCGACGTTGACGCCTCGACGTTCGAGGCTCTGGCGAGCCGCGTCAGCGACCAGGAGGCCATGCGCCACTCGCGCATCGCCGACGTCATCGAGTCGACCGAACTGCGTGCCTTCTACGAGCTTAGGACTGAGCACGACTTCAGCGCCACGCCGCGCCAGATCGCCGTTGGAACACCGGAGAGTCTGCTCGCGTCCCTGAACGGCGCTTGAAGCCATCGCCGCCGCCGACGGGTGTTGCCGTCGATCCTCTCTTGCGGCCAGTCCCCGGCCGGCAGGCCCATTGACCCGCTGGCCCGCATGATTGCCGCTGTCTGCCTCTCCCGCGGAACTGCCCTGGCTACCCGCAATGCGTGCGACTTCGAGGGTCCGGGAATCGAGGTCATCGATCCCTGGGCGCTGCAGTCGACGCGACATCGCCGCCGAAGGTCCCCTAGGCTGCCGCGCATGAGATCCACGCGCCTGGTCACCGCTCTCGCTGCCGTCGCGCTGACGGGCGCAAGTCTCGTCGGCATGCCCGCGTCGGCCTCAGCCGACGTCCCTCTGCCTGAGGCCTGGACCAATGTGGGCGACCCACTCCCCGGCAGCGTGTACGCACTCACCCGCTACCGCGGTTCGCTCTATGCCGGTGGCGCATTCGGGACCGGCTTTGCGCAGTGGAATGAGTCCGCCGGCGCGTGGGACTTGCTGGGCGAAGACACTCGATCAATCCAAGCCTTCGCGGTGGGGCCCGATGGCGCCCTCTATTCCGCGGGTTCGAAGCCGATCAACTCCGTCGTCGTCCCCTTCGTCGCCAGGTGGCAGGGATCGGCATGGAAGGACATCGGGCTGGGATCGCCGAGCGGTCCAGCACCCGGAGGCGGCTGGGTGTCCTCCCTGGCGATTGGCAATGACGGCCGCATCTACGCCGGCGGACTCTTCACGAACTTCGGTGGCGTGCAGACGACCAACCTGGCTGTCTTCGATGGCAAGGGGTGGAGTGGGCCTCCCGGTGACGCCCGCATGATCGGCCCCGTCCTGGCCCTCGCCGTCTCGCGTGGAGTCGTCTACGTGGGTGCGTTCCTTGGAGTCGGCAACTCCTTGTCGTACGCCGCATCCCTCTCGGGCGACAAGTGGTCGATCCTGCCGGGCATGGACTACTCGTGCCCCAGCCTCAACCCCTGCTTCGGGATCGTCAACATGGCCGTGGACAGCTCGGGCACCGTGCACGCTGCCGGACAGTTCAAGATCGGCTCGACCCTGACCGGGTATGCCACCTGGAACGGCAGCTCGTGGACGGCCCAACCCTCGGGTGGAATGACGATCGGCACCGCCGTAGCCCTCGACGATGCGGGCATCCCCTATGTGTCGCTCGGTGACCAGCCGGGTGGCGCTCGTTGGATGGTGGCGCGCATGGGCGCTCAGATGTCCGTGCTCGGTGACCTCGGCGGCAAGGTCGGCACCTACGCCCTGGTGGTCGACGGTGGAGTGGCCTATGCGGCCTTCACCGGAGAACCCAGCAATCCGTCCGCTCCGTGGCAGGTGGCGTCCTTCGCCCTGCCATCCAAGGCGTCCGCCTCTGCGGTCCCGCGCAATCTGCGGTTCATCGAGTCCTACAAGGGCAAGCCAACGCTGGCGTGGAAGGCCCCGGCCTTTGCGACCCCGAAGTCGTATCGCGTGCAGTATCGGCTTTCCGACGCGGAACCCTGGCGGGACGCGCGGGTGTTGGCCGGCGTGCGGCAGGCGCGGCTGCCGGCATCGGTCGCTGGTGAGACGGTCGAAGTCCGGGTATCCGCCGACGGGAGCTATTGGATGATGCGTGCTCTGCCGGCTCCTGCCGCCTAGTCTGTCGACATCACTAGTCGGGGAGGCGTCACGGCAGGACGGATCCCCGCCAGTGTGGGGCCGCGCGTCCTCATCGGCGTCATCCTCACCGGCACCTTGTCGGTGCTGGACTCCACGCTCGTCGTGCCACTGCTCACGACCATTGGCGCCGACTTCGGCGGAGGGTCCGAAGTCTCGTGGCTTGTCGCCGGCTATCTGCTGACCTCGACAGTCACCATCCCCCTCTGGGGTCGCTGGCTCGATCTGCGCGGTGAGCGCGATGTGATGTGGGCGGCGCTCGCCGTCTTCCTCGCCGGCACGGTTGTCTCGCTGTCCGCCCCATCCCTGGAGATCCTCATCGTGGGCCGACTCATCCAGGGTGTCGGCGTGGGTGGTCTTGTGCCGGTGGGGCAGGCCATCCTCGCGGGGCGCTGCACGAGCCCGGAGCGT
>JBJTIQ010000265.1:0-4159 GCA_046095085.1 Actinomycetota bacterium
CTCTACATCTCCGATCACCCGCTGGACTGTCTGACCTGCGCGGCCAACGGCGACTGCGAGCTGCAGGACATGGCGGGCGTCGTGGGCCTGCGCGAGGTGCGCTACGGCTATGAGGGCGAGAACCACCTCGATGCCCCTACCGATGCCACCAACCCGTACTTCTCCTTCGACGAGTCCAAGTGCATCGTCTGCAGCCGCTGCGTGCGGGCGTGCGACGAGATCCAGGGCACGCTGGCGCTCACCATCGTGGGGCGCGGCTTCGAGTCGAAGGTCAGCCCCGGCGGCACGTCGTTCGTGGATAGCGAGTGCGTCTCGTGCGGGGCCTGCGTTCAGGCCTGCCCGACGGCGACCCTGGAGGAGAAGTCGGTCATCGACCTCGGCATGCCGACCCGCACGGTGCTCACGACCTGCGCGTACTGCGGGGTGGGCTGCTCCTTCAAGGCGGAGTTGCGCGGTGACGAGGTCGTCCGGATGGTCCCCTACAAGGACGGCGGCGCCAACGAGGGCCACTCCTGCGTGAAGGGCCGCTTCGCCTGGGGCTACGCCACCCACCCCGACCGCGTGCTCAGCCCCCTCATCCGCGACTCCATCCACGAGCCCTGGCGCGAGGTCTCCTGGGAGGACGCCATCGCCTTCGCCGCGGGCCGGCTCCAGGAGATCCAGTACCTCCACGGGGTGGACAGCATCGGCGGCATCACCTCCTCGCGGTGCACCAATGAGGAGGTCTTCGTCGTCCAGAAGATGGTCCGGGCAGCCTTCGGCAACAACAACGTCGATACCTGCGCGCGCGTGTGCCACTCGCCCACGGGCTACGGCCTCAAGCAGACGTTCGGCACCTCGGCCGGAACCCAGGACTTCAAGTCGGTGTCCAAGGCCGACGTCATCATGGTCATCGGGGCCACCCCCACCGATGCGCACCCGGACTTCGGTTCGCGCATGAAGAAGCGCCTTCGGGAGGGCGCCCGCCTCATCGTGGTGGACCCGCGCCAGATCGACCTGGTGCGCTCGCCGCACATCCAGGCGAACTACCACCTGCAGCTCCAGCCGGGCACCAATGTGGCCGTGATGACCGCGATGGCGCACGTCCTCGTGGCGGAGGGTCTCGTCGACCGGGAGTTCGTCTCCGCCCGCTGCGATGACGCCCTGTACGCCGAGTGGGAGGAGTTCATCCGCCTCCCCGAGAACAGCCCCGAGGTCGTCGAGGCGGTGTCCGGCGTGCCGGCCGAGGAGATCCGCGCCGCCGGCCCCAACTCCGCCATCTACTACGGCCTCGGCGTCACCGAGCACAGCCAGGGCTCGACCATGGTCATGGCAATGGCCAACCTCGCGATGGCCACCGGCAATATCGGCCGCGAGGGCGTGGGCGTCAACCCGCTGCGCGGGCAAAACAACGTGCAGGGCTCCTGCGACATGGGCTCGTTCCCCCACGAGTTCTCCGGCTACCGCCATGTGTCCGACGATGTCGTGCGCGAGCAGTTCGAGACCCTCTGGGGTGCTGAGCTGCGAGGCGAGCCAGGCATGCGCATCCCCAACATGCTCGATGCCGCGGTCACCGGGGAGTTCAAGGCGCTGTTCGTGCAGGGCGAAGACGTCGCCCAGTCCGATCCCAACACCCACCACGTGCAGGCAGCCCTCTCGGCGATGGACCTGGTCATCGTGCAGGACCTCTTCCTCAACGAGACCGCCCGCTACGCCCACGTCTTCCTGCCCGGCACGTCGTTCCTCGAGAAGGACGGCACCTTCACCAATGCCGAGCGCCGCATCAATCGCGTGCGCCCGGTGATGGCGAGCAAGACCGGCAAGCAGGAGTGGGAGGTCACCTGCGACCTGTCCACCGCGCTCGGCTACCCCATGCACTACGACTCGGCGAGCCAGATCATGGACGAGATCGCCACCCTCACCCCGACCTTCGCGGGCGTGTCCTTCCGCCTGCTCTACGAGGTGGGCAGCGTGCAGTGGCCGTGCAACGCCGACCATCCGCTCGGTACCCCGGTCATGCACGTCGACCGCTTCGTGCGGGGGCAGGGTGCCTTCCAGGTGACGCCCTACGTGCCGACCGAGGAGCGCAGCACGCGGCGCTACCCGCTGCTGTTGACGACGGGGCGCGTGCTCAGCCAATACAACGTCGGTGCGCAGACGAGGCGCACGGCCAATGTCGAGTGGTTCGACGAAGACGTGCTCGACATCCATGAGGCAGACGCCGAGGCCCGGGGCATCGCCGACGGCACCTGGGTGACCCTCGCGAGTCGTGTCGGCTCTACCGTGATGCGCGCCCGCATCTCCGATCGGGTGCCCCCCGGTGTCGTCTACACGACGTTCCACTTCCCCAGCAGCGGTGCCAATGTCGTCACGACGGAGTACTCCGACTGGGCGACCAACTGCCCCGAATACAAGGTGACTGCCGTCGAGGTCTCCCCGACCCTGCGCGGGCCCGGCGAGCAGACCGTCGGCGCCGCCGCTGGCTCGTCGGCGGCTGGCTAGTTGTGCGCATCGAGACGCTGACCCGCATGGCTCAGCAGATCGCCATCAACAACGAGGGCGTGGGCGAGGTCGAGGCGATCGTGCGGGTGGCCAATCACCTCAAGACGTTTTGGACGCCCGCCATGGTCGACGAGCTCCGTGACTACGCCCGCGGGCACGAGGACGAACTCGATCCCGTGGTGCTCGGGGCCCTGGAGCGACTGCACGCCCAGCACCAGGTCTGACCATTCTGTGAACCAGGGGTGAATTCACCTCATTCGCCGGTCGCACAGCGCGGATGCCTGTTGGATAGGCCTTCCGACACCACAAGGAGACGTCATGGCAGAGAACGACATTGAGGTAGGCGAGTCCGTCGAGGTCAGTGCGATCGTCGACGAGTCAGGCGACGTCATCGGCACGGTGGTCGACGATGTCATCGTCGTGACCGGTGAGGATGGCTCGATCGTCGAGGAGACCATCGATGTCTTCGACGCCGAAGGCAATCTGGTCGCCGAGGAGGACGTCGTGGATGTCTACGACGCTGACGGCAATCTGGTCGCCGAGGCCGGCGAGATCATCATCGAGGGTTAGCCCTACCTGATGGAAACGTAGTACTTCACGATCGTCTCCTCGACATCCCAGCGGCCGTACCAGCCGCGGGGGAAGACAACCGTGCTTCCCTCCGAGATCACGTTGACCGTGCCATCGGCATCGGTCACGCGGGCGCGCCCGGCGAGGATGATGACCGATTCCTCGTCGGGCCGGTCCTCGACCGTCCAGCCACCTGGTGTGCACTCCCACAGCCCGGTCTCGACGTTCTGCCACGTCTTGAGCACGCAGCCGCGCGTCATCGGCGTGCCAGAGTCAGCGCCCGGCTTCAGGCCCCAGTCCTCGAGCCGGTCGAAGAGGGACTGCCAGGTCGATGCGACGACGGGCGGGTGGCTCATGGGACCTCCTGAATACGTGAGCCTGGAGTCTAGGGGGCGTCTAGGGTCGCGGCCATGAGCATGTTCGATCTGTCCGGCAAGGTCGCCGTCGTCACGGGTGGTAGCCGCGGCATCGGCTTCGGCATCGCCCAGGCACTCGCCGGGGCAGGCGCCACCATCGTCGTTGCTGCAACCAATGCCGATCAGTCGGCCGATGCGGTGAAGCAGTTGGAGGCGTCCGGCGCCACTGCAGTCTCGGTGCCTACCGACGTGTCCGACCCCGACGCGGCGCAGGCGATGGTCGACGAGACAGTCGGGCACTTCGGCTGCCTGGACATCCTCGTCAACAACGCCGGTGTCAACATCCGCAAGCGTCCGGAGGACCTCACGCCGGACGAGTGGCATCAGGTGCTCGCCGTCAATCTCGATGGGCCGTTCCTGTGCAGCCGGGCGGCGTATCCCGCGATGAAGGCGGGCGGTGGCGGCAAGGTGATCTACATTGGTTCGCTCATGTCGATCTTCGGCCACGCGAAGGCATCGGCCTACGGAGCCTCCAAGGGCGGGGTTGTGCAGCTGACCAAGGCCCTGGCGATTGCGTGGGCAGCCGACGGCATCCAGGTGAATGCGATCCGGCCCGGCTGGATCGACACCGATCTGACGCGGGGAGCCCGGCAGCAATTGCCGGGGCTCGAGGAGGTGGTCCAGACGCGCACCCCCGAGGGTCGATGGGGTGTGCCGAGCGACCTGGGAGGGCCCGCCGTCTTCCTGGCATC